>NZ_JAUBTT010000128.1:0-19842 GCF_036705125.1 Microcoleus sp. B7-D4 | reverse complement strand
AATTAATAATTAAATGGGGTCGCAAAATCAAAAATAAGGGTAATGATTGTATCACAGTTTAAATGTGCAACAGCTTAAACACGATAGCAAATACCAGACAGGTTGCCACAGTGCTTAATGCAGCGGCGGGGATGTTGAAGGCGAATGCTTCTAAACCGGCTTCGGCAGCAGCTTCAGCGAGATACAAAGCGAACCTAGTAAACAAGAAGCCAAGACCGTCAGCGATGATGCTGGAAACCGCTCTGGCTACAATATAGGCAATCACTGACTCAACCAAAAAAGTGGAAAGGGTCAAATTGTAGGTTTGGATACCGATAATTTGACTTGATTTACTATAGGTGCCTACTTGAACCACAGCTTGATAGGTTCCGTCCTTAGCTAAGGAGTTACTTTCGGTGTAAGCCCACATAGACCCAGTCTGGGACCAGCTCATATAGAATTGTTTGCCATCTTTTTCAACTTTCGTCCAAGCTTTTTCTTTATTTTGTGCAACATTGTCATACACTGCTTGAAGGTCTTTCTGAGCGTTTGCTTCCAACTTTTTGATTTTGGCAAAGTCGTTACTTTGATAAATTTCCTTCACTGCCTTGTTCGCCAACAAAATAGGGGTACTCTCGGCACTGACTTCACCTTGTTTCGGAGAGGATGAGATACCAGCGTTGGCATGATATGCCCGGTACTTGGGTAATTCAAGGTGGGCAGGTCCGACAATTTCCACATCACGGAAGAAACTGGGTAAGGACTCTTGATTCACAGACATTGGGTTCATAGTTTTTACTTTTTCCTTCTCTATAAGTCCTTGTTCTGTATATAGGACGATTGCCAAAGTCAACTTCTGAATTTTTGGGTTTAGTCCAGCTCCGTAAAAAGGATACAGAACTCGTCTAGACGATAAAGGGCTCACTTCACCCAGTACCGCCTCAACGTGCCGACAACCATCTCTCTTTACTTCTAACTTCCCATCATTAGTTGCCGCAACCATCACCGACTCAGAGTGCTGCACATCACGCACTTCCTCGATCGCATCCTTACCCCCAACACTTTCCACTTCCTCCACCGCAACAGATAACGTCACCGTCTCGCCCACAGTCGCTTCAACTCCCCCATTCCCCTGGGACATTTCCCCAATTGCCGACTCCGTTGCTGCCGATGGAACCGATTTATCCGTATCCGTCCCCTCCTCCTCGATAAAATATCCCCTCAACTCCTCTCGCAGAATAGCCCGCGCCTGGGATATGCGCTTGCAGACATTCTGGTAGGAAATCTCTTGCTGTTGGACAATCTCTGGATAAGACAATTCCTGATAAAAGTGCAGGATAAACGTCTCGCGCAATCTTGTTGGTAAATTGTCAATCGCACGACGAATCACAATCCTTTTCTCGCCAGTCTCCAAAGCAATTTCTGGGGTATCCTCACTCCGTAGCAGTCCTTGCTCCTCATTAGATGCGTAACCTTCTATATCTTCAACTCGATTCGCCCCCCGACTGCGTTCACGATAAATGTCCACGCACAGATTGCGAGTCAGCGTCGTCAGCCATGCCTTAAAATTATTAATTTTCCCGGCAAACTTTTGCACCTTTTCCCAAGCCTTGAGCATCGCCCGACTCAAGGCATCTTCAGCATCAGTCGGGTTCCCCCCCATCCACTTAATGCAGCAACGGTGAAGATAATCTTGATACTGCTGCCATTGCTGCCAAAACCCTTTCCCTAAATCTTCTGAACTTCCCCGCAGGGACGACACACTAACTGTTTGATTATCTGACATAAATCAATAACTGGTAGCGAACACAATTAAGGCGAAATAAGACAATAAACGACTGGCGTGGCACAGCTAAAATAGTGCAATAAATTATCAGTTTACTTCTGACTTAATCAAGGTTTTTCTAATGCAACATTTAAAGCGTGTCACGCCATTACCGTGCTTTAGTATCGAGATTCTAGTGCGTACTCATGGTTAGGAAGCTTTCTTATCCCTCAAGCTCATCTTCTTCCAAAGGTTCAGTAAAGCCGTATTCTTCCAGTTGACCGTCCCGCCGCACATCGCAAGTTACACAGTGAAATGACCCGCCGAAGGTATAAACGTGACGGAAATCAACCGGAATTACTTTAAATCCCAAATCTTTGAGGAGTTTCTGCATAGGTTCTTCCTGCTTTTCCACAAAAATTGTTTCGGGATCTAAGCTCAAAATATTCATGCACACCCAACTGCTACACATATACATCGGCCAGTTGTCGGGAAGGGTGGAGGGGGCCGCATCCACTAATTCCCAGCCAGCTTTCTTAAAAAGCTCGGTTTGAATGCAACGTCTTGCGGGGTTCACTAATGCTAATCCCGGTCGGAGTGGTACGAGTGAGGCATCAATGTGCATGGGATTGAGGTCTGGGAATTTGACCACATGAACCCGGAATTGGTCGCCTAGATGCCGTTTGAGCCAGGTAATTCCTATTTCGTTAGTGACGTGACTGCGCTGCACAAATAAATCTCGCCCAAAGCGTACAATATCAGCAGCATCAAAACTGGGTTCAAGTTCTCTCGTCACAAATTGCCCTTTTTCGGTGAGAGCATACCGTCGATCGATGGGTTTTGTGGCGTACTCAAGATCGTAAAATTCGTCTGACATGGAAGGTTTAGGTGCCGGTGTCCACTTTGCCCCCCGTCGCAGGTACTCGACCATTAAGGAACGGTAAGCACGGTATTCAAAAAAGCGCGATCGCCAGGCCATCGGTGCTTCAATAATTTCATTGCCAACGACGATCAGCACATCGCGGGGCATCGTGGCATAGAAACCGGAAGCTTCAAAATCTGGGGTTTTGTAGGTCTGGGAAAAGTCGATGCGATCGGGTCGTCGAACAGTGACCCCTTCAGCTTCTAAAACCTGACAAAACTCGTTCAGTTCTTTAGAGGCAGCTTCCACAAGTTCTTGGGGGAAGGGTTGACCGCCATACTTTTGGAAAAACCACAAGTTTTGGGGGGATGTATTTGTCAGGAGGGCAGGCTCTAACTTCGGAACTACCGCGCCCTCTACGCAACCCACAATGACTTCTTTGAGAGGGTCCCATTCGTTGTAGCTGTTAACGACTGGAAGTTGCCGTTCAGATACTATGTTAGGGATTTGTTTCAACTGCAACACTTTTTTTACTCCTGTAATAAAGTTAAAGGTTGTTTTTTTGATTTGCTACATTCTAAAGACGATTTCAGAGAACATTTTCTGATTTTTTTGCCAATAAATTTCCAAATAATATCAAGAAAGTTATTTTCTATTTTTGATTTAAAAATGTCAATAACGAATATTTGGCTCATCAATTACCCTAGAAGATAAAATGAGCCATTTTTGTTGATATCGCCTTCAATCAAAAATACTTATCGAAAATCAAGGAAGGCTGTTTTACTGTTTTAAAACAGCCAATCTCTAGGAAATTGTCACCAGCTTCAGTTTTTGACTAGGACAATAAATGTCGGTGTACTTTCACGCTGATTTGTTCGCCAGTTGTAACTGGGTAGACTGTCTAGCAAAAGCCTCAGCGATCATTTCTGACATCAGTTGTGCAAACGGGATGCCAGCAAGGTGCAAGATCGTGCCAACAGAAGTAGCGCCAAGATCGTTATCATCGAACGTAGAGAGAGGATAAGAAGAAATACCACAGTTAGGATTCACCTCCAAAACAAACAGTTCTTGGGAGGCTGTGTCCATGCGTATATCTACCCGTGCATATCCATTACCACCAACTGCACAATAAGCCAGCTTACTTAACTCACAAAGCTTGTCATGCAAGTCAGAACCAACCAGTCCGTAACGGCAAAACGGTTCTTCTGGTGAAAAGAGAGAGCCTTCTTCGTATTTTGTCCAGTACCAATCGTAAGCCAAAAAACGTTGAGTTTTAGGGAGATTGGAGTGAAACACCCGTTCCGCAGGTGGATAGATTTTGATACTCTCTGGCTGCTGGCTGGAACCCAAAAGAAAGACTGTAAACTCACGACCATTGATGAAGCGTTCCACAAAAATACTGTCCGGCGGGAATTGCATATCATGCTGTCCTTGGAGCAATCGCTGGAGTTGTAAACTCACCTGTTCATCGCTTTCGACAACTGACTGCAAAGAAATCCCTCGGCTTGCAAAAGAAATCGCTGGTTTCACAATCAAAGGAGTACCAAGACGTTCGCAAACTCCCTGAACGTGGCTAGGGTCTGCAATGACTTCGTAGGGAGCCGTAGCTACATCCTCCTCAACAAAAGCACGCTTCATTCTGAGTTTAGATGAGCAGAGATAATCAAAGGTAGAATCTGCACCCGTAAAGAGAATGCCTTTTGCTTCCAGTAGTTTGATGACGCAAGTGCCAGGGAAGTTGGGGTCTTCATTCCCAGCACAATAGTTCAGTACCACTGGAACGTACTCCTTGCTGGAAGCAACCACCTCCTCAACAACTTCGTGCATATTTTCAAAAGTGATTGGCTGCCACTTCCACTTGATGCCGAGTTCGGCAAATACATCTGCCAGTTCTTGACGAGTCGCAGGGGTGTCATAGTCTTTACTCTCCCATCCTTTTTCTGTAAGGCGGTAAGGAATAAACGCCCAAACAAACAGCTTACTGCTAGGCACAGGCAATTTCTGAAACATCGATATTTTCTCCATTAATTGGTTGCCGAACTGTGACATGAATTCCTCTTTGTTGAATCAAATCTGTAGGTTAACCAGTAACAACGAGGCACCCTTTATCCATCACAAACATGACATCTTCACGCAACGCATGAGCCATTTTGTGGGTAATGACAATCACTGTACATTTCTTGGCAATGCGCTCTAAAGTTGTCATGATTTCCACTTCTGTTGCGGGGTCTAATGCTGATGTAGCTTCATCCAGAATTAGACTCACTTTCACTTGGAAGACAGCTAACTGCACCCATTGTCCTCCCAAATCTTTCGGCACCTTTCAAAAAGTTGGCTCAGTACGAAATTTATTACCGGACGCTGCTATTGCACCCATACGTCCGCTATTGAATGCCTTGGCAGCAGTAATACTCGGATTTTTCGAGCTACTACCCTCTGTAGATTCAATTTAATCTTTTTGCAGCCCTTACTCCTCAGTTTGGTTTTTGTCATCTATCTTTAGACATACTTAGCTTAATTCTTTGGATAGATGCTTGTCAAGGGAAATCAATAAAACTTGTGTAAAGGAAACGTCATGGAAGGTAAAAATTCAACATTTCCTGGTTTGGACGTGAGTAACGTAGAAAAAGCTTGAGAAGAAATGCCCCAATTTACATTCACTTCGAGAGCAAATAGTTCTTGAGATAATTGGTACATTTTTATATCCCTCCGCCCATAGGGGATTTACTGATATAAAAAAGATGGACGCACTATTCTGTAAATTACGAGCTAAACAATAGCCGTAATTTCACGCTCGACGTGTGATCGCGGCCACTGTGAATAGGTCAGTAATTAAGTAGAAGCCCCTTTTGTAGCGTTAAACCCTGACTATAACTGTATCGTTCAAAAGTTATGAAAGGCTATTAATTGCTTCCACAGCTTTTGAGACGCATCTTATCTCTATAATATTTCCCCTCCCCTGCCTTTGTAAGTCGGAAAAGTCGGATCTTAAAGTCGGAAAAGTCGGATCTTACATAATCTATCGAGCTCAGCTTAGGTGAATATCGGCAAAAAAATAGTTGCACGCTATATCACAACTTGTCTCTTAGTAGCCTGATTTTTTTAATTTCCTAACTTTTCGCTTTGTTGCTAGTCGTTAGTGTCGGGAGTGTTCAAGAAATCCGTCAGGCGTGCGGTGAACTAGATGACGGCCGGGCGAGGCATTGTCCACTCCGAACGCACGCCCCAGGACGAGCTCCGTAAAGAAGCCATCCTGCACGGCATCCAAACCTGGGTGGCACTTCCCGATGAACACGAAGGGCGTTGCTTAATCAGGGTATGAAAAAAATAAGTTGAAAATCCAGAAGCTTTGTAGATACTGGTTTCTAGGATTTGCATATTTAGTCTTTCATACCGTAAATCAGCAACGCCGAAAGAAGAAGCCCAAGCCAGGGTGGCAGATGCTTGATCAAAGCGGCGGGGCTGTGGAATAATTGCGGTTTAGCAAAAGCTGCACAATTGTAGCTTGAGTTGATTTAGGTGTGAAGCTAGTGAACGAGGGCGAAAAAATTGCAGAGAACTGTGAAAGGAGTTGCCCAAAAGGCCCGAAGGCTGGGTGGCCGGCGGCCGACAAGTACGTCCCGGCGGTGGGCGAAGCTGAATCTGCTGGCAACCTTGGTGCGCCGGGACTTGGAATCTCAATACAAAGGCTCGATTCTGGGCAATTTGTGGCCGCTGCTGAATCAGCTATCGCAATTGGTGATTTACACATACGTATTTTCGATCGTCCTCAAGGTAAAGCTCAGCCTTGCAGGCTTCCCAGAAAACAGCGACATTACATTTGGAGTCTGGTTGTTTGCAGGTTTGCTGCCTTGGACTGCCTTCACCAGCGGTTTGATCAAGTCGGCAGTATCGGTGGTGGGGCAGCCGAATTTAGTAAAAAAAGTGGTATTTCCTCTCGGTTTGCTGCCCCTAGTGCCGATTTTTACAGCTTTTCTTGAAAGTTCTCTGGGTTTAGCAGCTTTGATTGTGATAGTAGCAGTGTCGTCGCAAAAGCTCAACGCTACTTTATGCTTGCTGCCGCTGGTGTGGATACCTCAGTTGCTGATAACTGCTGGTTTGGGATATTTGACAGCGGGCTTGACTGTATTTTTGCGAGACATTCCTCAGACATTAGGTGTTATTCTAAATTTTTGGTTTTATTTGACGCCGATCGTCTACCCAGCATCCATCATCCCCCAAGAGTGGCGAGCGTGGATATTTTGGCTGAATCCAATGGCCGCCATCTCGGAGGTTTATCGAGACCTCATACTGCTTGGAGAAGTTAAGCATTGGGGCGAATGGGGTGTCGCCACGCTAATTTCTGCTGCTATATTTTGTGGAGGTTTGGCGGTTTACCGACGTTTGCGTCCCGCTTTTGCTGACGTGCTGTAAATTTGTTTTAGAGCTAAAGTCAATTCTTCAATCTAAAATCCCCATAAAGGTGTTTGCAGCAGCGGAATGCAAGTCCTCATAAAAATCCGAGGACGGTCGTACTCACTACAAACCTATTTTTAGTTCGAGCGGACATAATATCAATCTAAAATCTAAAATCTAAAATCTAAAATCGGATGACAGAAAATGTAATTTCACTAAAAAATGTTTCCAAATGCTTTAAGCGGTACGATCGTCCCGGAGACCGCTTAAAGGAAATTATTTACCCCAGCAAAAAACTTGCTGACGAATTTTGGGCCCTGCACGACATCAATCTGGAAATTCCTCAAGGACAAACTCTGGGAATCGTCGGTCGCAACGGTTCGGGAAAAAGCACTCTCCTGCAAATAATTGTGGGTACGCTGACTCCTACCACAGGAAGCGTCGAGGTTAAAGGGCGAGTCTCCGCTTTGTTGGAACTCGGAAGCGGGTTTAACCCGGAATTTACCGGGCGACAAAATGTGTTTTTTAACGCTCAGTTACTGGGATTCAATCAAAAAGAAACTGAAGAAAAGTTTGACGATATCGCTGCTTTTGCTGATATTGGCGATTTCATCGAACAGCCCGTCAAAACTTATTCTAGCGGTATGTTTGTCAGGCTAGCTTTTGCCGTTGCGACTAGCGTCGAGCCAGATATTTTGGTGGTAGACGAGGCGCTTTCGGTGGGCGACGAAGCTTTTCAACGCAAGTGTTTTGCCCGCTTGCAAAGCATTCAGGAAGGTGGCGGAACAATTTTATTTGTTTCTCACGCTGCTACTTCTGTGGTGCAACTTTGTACGTCCGCGATTTTAATGGATAGCGGTGAATTGCTGCTCGCTCACACGCCGAAGGTGGTAATTTCTAAGTATCAAAAGCTGATTTATGCCGATCCGGATCAGGTTCTGGGGTTGAAGTCAGATATTCGCACTCTGAACCAACTGACAAAACAGGAAAGTCAAGACCAGCTTCAGGATGCTAATTTAGAAAGCACAAAGAGGGAAGTTAAACCGGAGCAACATCTCTCTAAACCCAAGGAATATTACGATGAATTTTACGATCCGGGGATGATACCGTCGAATACGGTAAGGTATCCGTCTCGCGGAGCGGAAATTATCAACCCCCACATCGAGACGCTGAAGGGGAATGTGGTAAATCACTTGATCGGCCGTCAAGATTATATTTATACTTACTCTGTCACTTTCTCGCGGTCAACTTCCAAAGTTAGGTTTGGAATGTTGATTAAAACAATTAGCGGTTTTGAGTTGGCGGGTGCTTCTTTGAAGGCTTCTACTCAGTCAGTTAGGTATGTGGAAGCGGGAACGACAATTGTAGTGAAGTTTCATTTTAAATGTTTGCTGAATCCCGGTGTTTATTTTCTGAATGCTGGGGTTGTGGGAACGGTAGATGGAGATTTAACTTATCTGGATCGCTGCGTTGATGTGGCGATGTTTAGAGTTCAGTCTTGTACTGAGTCCTGCGGTAACGGCATCGTTGACTTGCTGATCGAACCGTGTTTAACTGTTGTTAATGCTGATACTCTAGTGAAAGAGCAGTCAACAGAGGTTATCTAAAATTCTGTAAAAACAGTCAGGAACCTCAGCCTGAAGGCATGAGGCTTGAAAGAGAAATCTGACAAGCCGTTCTGACGGGCCTAAGTCTTAACTGACTACGTTTTTTGAGTCACGACACCGGGAGAATGCGTAGCTAGTTCCTTGCTCTGTCGCTGAAGGTTAAACAGTTCTAAGGTCACGCTTTACAGTGCTTTGGGCCTAACAAGCTCACTAAACAAAGGCGCGTGCTAACTTTACTCCTTCATGAGATTGAGGCAACCATACCTCACGCCTTGGGGCAACCATACCCCTCCACCCCACAAAAGTTTTAACTCAATGTAAAGCCGTCCTAAAAGGACGGGGTTTCTAACCCATATTTCTGATGAGCGAGATCAATTTAGATTTAGTAGAAAATCCCGTAATCAAAGCATTTATTCAAGATCAAGCTAAGTTTCCCGAAAATTTTAAACTGAATATCTGCGAAGACGATGAAATGTATTTGTTCAGCTTGAACAATGTCAAAGACGATCTCGATCAGGCTTTGGTGCGCTATTATGCGATCGGGCGCAGCGTCCTGGCTACGGTTAAACAAGTTGTGGAATGGCATTTTGGCAGTTTTGAAAATGTACCGTCTTTTCTAGATTTTGCCTGCGGTTACGGTCGATTTACGCGGTATTTGATTCAGGAAATGCCGCCGGAAAAAATTTGGGTTTCTGATATTTATGCTAACGCGGTCAAGTTTCAAAGTGAATATTTGGGCGTCAGCGGTATTGTCTCGACGGGAAAACCAGAAAATTATTTAATTGACCGAAAGTTTGACTGCATTCTGGCTAATTCTTTTTTCAGCCATATGCCGGAAAGAACTTTTACGAATTGGCTCCAAAATTTGTATGATTTGTTGACTCCTAGCGGCATTTTAATGTTCAGCGTTCACGATCAGTGTTTGCTGCCGTCTCACATAGAAATGCCTGCCAACGGTATTTTGTTTAGTCCCCAAAGCGAAAGTCAGTCTTTAGATAAGGAGGAATACGGCACAACTTATGTAACAGAAAAGTTTGTGAGAGAAATTGTTGAGGAAGTTAGCGGAGGCAAAGCTTTTGTTCACCGCCTCAAAAAAGGCATCTGCAGGTTTCAGGATTTGTATGTTGTCACAAATCAGCTAGTGAGAGATTTTTCGGAGTTGGAATTTAATCACCAGCCGGGAGGATATATTGATGTGGCTGCTTTTACGAGTAAAGGTAGTTTATATTTGGAAGGATGGGCGGCTGATGTGAATCTCGACGGGCGAATTGAGGAGGTGCAAGTGCTGGTAAACGGTGAGGTTGTGCAGAGGTGCGAGCCTTTTTACGATCGCCCGGATGTGGCTGCATATTTTCAAAAAGATGCGATTTTGCAATCGGGTTGGAACTGTTATGTACCCAAAAATACTGTGACGCCACAGGATGTGTTAATCGTCAAAGCAATCAATAACTACGGTGGGGAATGGATTCTGGAAACTTGCACTGTTAACTCGCTGATTAACCAAAAACAAGCCCAGTCTTTATTGGGTTCTAGTCAGACTAAACTCAAATTACTTGAGACTCAGTTAGAGTCGGCTAGGATAGAAGGGGAGCAAAGTCAAAGTAAGTTAATGATTACTCAAACGGAGTTGCAAGACACTCAAACTAAATTAGTTTCTGCTCAAAGGCAATTGGAGCAAACTCAAAATCAGTTAGTATCTGTGCAAACACAGTTGGAGAAAAAAGAAAATCAGCTAATTAATCTCAAGCAAGAACTAGAGCAAGCGAAGTGTCGGATTTTGGCAATGGAAACCAGCAAGTTTTGGAAGCTGAGAAGCGCGTGGTTTCAAGTCAGGCGATCCCTGGGCTTAGCGGGAGAGTAGCGAGTAAATTGGGTGTGGGAATTAGGGCGAGGGAGAGAAATTGTGAGTACAAATGACAGCAAACCGTCGGTTTTTATTGTTACCGGAATGCACCGTTCCGGTACGTCTTTAACAGCTTCTTTGTTTCAGAAAGTCGGGGTTGATATTGGCAAAAAGTTAGTGGGCCCCGCTGACGGAAATGTGAAAGGTCATTTCGAGAATGTTGATTTTGTGGAGTTTCACAAAAGTGTGTTGCGATCGCACGGTATTGATGAACTCGGATGTACGTTGGAAAAAACGATTCCGGTAGCACCAGAATACGTCGAAATCGCCAAAAGGGCGATCGACCAAAATCAACTTCCTCACAAACATTGGGGTTGGAAAGACCCGCGAACAGCCCTTTTTTGGGATTTTTGGCTGACTTTACTCCCCGAAGCTAATTTTATCTGTGTTTATCGATCGCCCTGGGAAGTAGTCGATTCCCTTTACCGCCGGGGAACCGATGTCAGCTTGCTGCAAAATCCCGAAAAGGCAGTAAAAATGTGGATTCACTACAATCAAAAAGTTTTAGAACTTTACGAACGTTTCCCCCATCGCTGTCTCCTAGCCAACGTTTACCCCATCGGCAACACTCCTGAACTTTTCCTCCATCAAGTCAACGAAAAATTTAATGTTAACTTAGGTGCGATACCGGGCGACAATTTTGAAGAATCTTTATTAGTCAACGATATTGTCAAAAGTCACAGACCTAGTTTAATAGAAAAATATTTTCCCGAAGCATTAGAACTCTATGAACTTTTGGAAACTCAAGCTGGCAATCTGAGCAGCGAATCGAAAGGTGCGATCGATCGAGTTATTAATTTCCCAGCATCTCCAGTCTGGCCATTTGAAGATTGGCTAAAAATCCGCTTGCTGGAAAAGCAGCAAAAAACTAGCTCTTCCGAACTCAAACAGTGGCAAGAACAATTTCACCAGGCCCAGGCGAAAGTGTTGGGATTAGAGACAGAATTAGGAGCAACTCAAGTACAGCTTGCAGGCAAAGAATCAAATTTTCAAGAAGCTTTAGCAAAACTCCTCGGATTAGAAACAGAATTAGGACAAACTCAGGTACAGCTTGCAGGCAAAGAATCGCACTTTCAAGAAGCTTTAACAAAAGTCTTAAAATTAGAAGCAGAATTAGGGCAAACTCAGGTACAGCTTGCAGGCAAAGAATCGCAATTTCAAGAAGCGTTAGCGAAACTCCTCGGATTAGAAACAGAATTAGGACAAACTCAGGTACAGCTTGCAGGCAAAGAAACGCAATTTCAAACAGCGTTAGCGAAAGTATTAGAATTAGAAGCAGAATTAGGGCAAACTCAGGTACAATTTGAAGAGACTGAATTTATATTGCAGCAGAAGTTAGCTGAGTTACTTCAGTTAGAAACAGCACAAAGTCAAAATCAGGAAAAATTAAAGGAAACTCAGGAAAAATTAGAACAGTACCGCCAGGAAAATGAAAATTTTCGGGCAGAACTTGCTATAATCAAGTATTCAATATGGTGGCAACTGAGAGAAAAGTTGTGGGAAGTTCAGCGCAAAATCCGCGACTGGTTCCCGAAATTTATTTTTTCGTTAGATCGACCCACTACTTGGCAAGTTTGTGATTCCAACCTGCTAATTGTCGGCTGGGTTTTTAACCAAAAAAGAGAGACTACAGCAGTCCGCGCCAGAATTAAAGACCAGAGTTTCCCAGGCGTTTACGGCATAGATAGAAGTGATATAGCGCTAGCACACTCTAATATTCCGGCGGCGCAGAAATCAGGTTTTACAATTCAATTGGAAGCGCCTGCCGGACGGCACGAAGTGCTACTGGAAGCGCAAGACGAGCGAGGTAAATGGCATTTGTTGGCCGCTTATCCGTTGTTAGTTTCAACGATTCAAGCATCGTTAGATGTACCGGTGGTGTGGGAACAGCGTCAGGGTCAAATTTTGTTTGCAGGTTGGTGCTGCCACCACGATCGCAAAATTGCTAAATTAAGCTTGTGGTGCGGCGATACTTCTGTAGAATGCGCCTACGGTTTACGGCGAAAAGATGTCGGCGAAGTGTTTCCCGATTGGGTTAACAGTTCGGAAAGCGGTTTTGAGGCCCTTGTCGATTTGCCGCCTGGGGAATGGCACGTTTCTCTGCAAGCTGAGTTAGAAACCGGGGAAATCTTGTCTTTTCAAGCGCCTAAAATATTGACAGTGCGGCGCTACCATATCTGGCAGCGAAGTGCAGATAAGTTTGAGGAGTTATCAAGGTTTACAGCCGCAATTCAGCAGCGGGCGAAGGAAAGAAAGCAGCGTCTTGGTAGAATTTTGCCTCTGCCCTGGGAAATTGTGAAAGTGCTCCGCCAGTTGGGGAAGATTTATCGGCAGCAAAAACAGTTTAGTGCGCCGGGAGATTTACTGCCACCTGCGGGTTTTGTGGTGCCTCAACCTATTGATAGGTATGACGCTTGGCTGGAGGTGAATCAGTGGAACGATCGCGCGCGCGATTACTTGATTTCTCGGTTAAAATCCTGCCAGGAACCCCTGCCAAAAATTTCGGTAGTAATGCCAGTTTACAACCCGCAGATAGATTTTTTAGAAAGTGCGATCGACAGCGTAATCAATCAAGTTTATCCAAACTGGGAACTCTGCATTGCCGATGATTGCAGCACCGAATTTACTGTTGCTGAAAATTTGAAAAGCTGGGCCCAAAAGGACGATCGTATCCGCATCACATTTCGTACAGAAAACGGCAACATCAGCGCAGCAACCAACAGCGCCGCCGCCCTCGCAACAGGCGACATCATCCTGTTTTTAGACAACGACGACGAACTAACCCCCGACGCATTAGGCGAAGTCGCCCTATATTTTGCCACGCATCCAGCCACCGATTTTCTCTATTCCGACGACGACAAAATAGACACTAAAGGTCGCCGATTTGCCCCGCAATTCAAACCCGAATGGTCGCCGGAACTGCTGCTTTCCTATATGTATCTCGGTCATTTGTGCGCCGTAAGAAAACACATTTTTGAACAAATAGGCGGTTTACGGATAGGTTTTGAAGGCTCGCAAGATTACGATTTTGCCTTGAGAGCAACCGAAATTTCTCGCCACGTCGCGCACCTGCCGCTAGTGCTGTATCACTGGCGAACCGCACCCGGTTCTACAGCCATATCTGGGGCAGCAAAACCCGCCAGTTTTGCCGCAGGTCAAAAAGCCATTCAAGACGCACTAAACCGCCGAAAAATTAACGGCAATGTCGCTCAGCACGCATGGGCGATTAAAGAAAATCTGGGCATATTTGCCCAGGATTTCCCGGATAACGGCCCATCAGTAACGGTAATTATTCCTACTAAAAATCAGCTAAAATTGCTGAAAGCCTGTCTGGATTCTCTAGAAACTACAACCTACAAAAATTATCAAGTTGCCGTCATCGATAACGAAAGCGACGACCCTAAAACTCTGGAATATCTAAAGCAATTAAATTGCCAAGTTTTGCATATAAAAAATCCTGGGGGCAAGTTTAGTTTTGCAGCAATTAACAACCGCGCTGTCGAACAAGTTGATAGCGAATATGTGTTGTTTTTGAACAACGATACTGAAGTAATTAACCCTCGCTGGCTGAGTCAAATGGTGGGATATGCTCAAATTCCCGCAGTGGGTGCAGTCGGCGCGCGGCTTTTATATCCAGACGGCAGAATTCAGCACGCGGGCGTAATTCACGGGCTGCATCACGGTTTGGCGGGTCACGCTTTTAAGCTGATGAACAGTGAAAATCGAGGCTATCTTTCTCAAGCGATGGTAACGCGAAATTACTCTGCGGTAACAGCCGCTTGCACCATTACTCCGCGTCAATTGTTCTTAGAATTGGGCGGTTTTGATGAGGAGAATTTTGCTGTTGCTTACAATGATGCAGATTACGGATACCGACTGTTAGAACGGGGTTATCGGTGCGTATATTGTCCCGATGCGGAGTTGTTGCACAAAGAGGGAACTTCTAGGGGTTTTACCGACAATCCTCAAGAAGTGGCAGCTTTTAGGCGCAAGTATGCGGGCAAAAATGACAGTTTTTACAGTCCTCACTTGTCTTTAGAAGATGAGTATTTTCATATTCAACCTCGACGGGTTTTTATGAAGGAAGAAGAGAGAAGGAAGAAGGAAGAAGGAAGAGGGAAGAAGGAAGAAGGTTATACATTGGAAGTTTCCGATTCTGGTTTGTTGGTAGCAGAAGCAGAGAATTTGATTCATCCTATCAGAGTTTTGATGTGCAGCAATTCGCTGGATTTTACGGGGGCGCCGCTGCATCAGTACGAAGTTGCAGTGAAATTAGCGGCTGAGGGTGTGATTAAGCCGATCGTACTTTGCGTAACAGACGGGCCCCTGCGTCAAGCTTACGAACAGCAGGGAATTGAAGTAATTGTGCGCGACAATCCTCTCGAACACATCTACCAGCGCGATGCTTATGATGAAGCCATCCGCAGTTTTAGCCAAGAAATTGCAAGTTTAAAAGTAGATGCAATTTATGCCAATACTTTAGAAAACTTTTTTGTAGTGGATGCCGCGTGGCAAATCGGAATTCCTGTGGTATGGAACGTGCACGAAAGCGAACCTTGGCAAACTTATTTTAACAGGTTTGGTTCGGAGATTGCGGCGAGAGCTTTAGAGTGTTTTCGCTTTCCTTACAAAGTGATTTTTGTGGCAGATGCAACGCGGGACAGGTATTTGCCTCTCAACAGCCACCACAATTTTACCGTGATTCACAACGGCTTAGATTTGAGCAAACTGGAAAATTCGGAGAACTCTGAATTGGCTAGAAAAACTTTAGGTGTTGCAGCGGAAGATGTGGTAATTCTGCTGCTGGGAACGGTATGCGAACGCAAAGGACAGCAGGATTTAGTTAAGGCACTTTCTCTTTTGCCTGACAAATGGCACAATAAAATTAGGTGTTTTATTGTGGGCGATAGACCGAGTATTTACAGCAATAAATTAGCCGAGTTGGTGGGGGAATTGCCAGCCGAGTTGCGGCTAAGGGTGACAGTAGTCCCGGAAACAGGGGAGACGGGAAAATATTACAAAGCCGCTGATATTTTTGTTTGCACTTCTCGCGTCGAAAGTTTTCCAAGAGTGATTTTGGAGGCGATGGCCTGCGATTTGCCAATTATTACAACGCCAGTTTTTGGGATTAAAGAACAAGTGCGACCTGGAATTAATGGTTTGTTTTACACGCCCGATCGCCCAGAAGAACTAGCGGCCTCACTGCATAGTTTATTGGAAGATAAATCTTTGCGCCAGCGGTTAGCAGAAAATGCTAAATATGTGTTAGAGTCTTTGAATAGTTTTGCAGAAATGACTCAAGCTTATGGTCAAATTTTTAGAGAAGGTTATTTTACTATTAAAAAGTAATCGTTCAAGATTCAATGGTAAAAAAGTATGGCGTCAAATTTCCAGCATCACGGAAGAGAACACATCCAATGAATTAACAGCTAAAAATTACTGGGAGACTAACCCAACAGCCGCAATTGGGAAGCAGGGTTACTGGTTGTCTAATCCGATTATCGAAAAAACTATCAACCATCGGCTGTCAGGTGGTAATACTCAAGGTTACTGGCTAACCTGGTTAGTCAAAAAATATTTAAAAAATCGACGGTTCGATCGTCTTTTGTCGATTGGTTGCGGTGTGGGAAATCACGAGATTCTCATGGCTAAATTAGGATTAGCAACTCAAATTGATGCCTTTGACTTTTCCGAAAATTCTTTAGAAATTGCTAGACAAGATGCCGCCGCAGCGGGAGTAGAGATTAATTTTTATCAAGATGACTTTAATTTGTTTGCGGTTGATGATAATAAAAAATACGATGTAGTTTTTTGCTCTGGTTCGCTGCATCACGTCAAAGAACTAGAACGATGTCTATCAATTGTTCAGAAATGTTTAAAACCCGATGGATATTTTATTGTCAATGAATACATAGGAGATTGCTACAATATATATAATCAAGCTCAAGTGGATGTGATTAATCGCATTTACAAATGTTTTCCCGACACGCTAAGGTCGGGAACAACTGAAAAATTTTCTAGTCCAAGTATTGAGAAAGTATTGGCGAGAGACCCTTCAGAAGCAGTCCGGTCAAAGCTGATACTTCCGTTTTTAGAATTCTACTTTGATGTGGAAGTCTTGAATCTAGCCGGTGGGGGGTTACTTCACGAACTTTACCCTTTTTTAGATCACGCTCGACTTTCAGACGGAGAACCAAAGAGTGAAACGATCGTCAGGTTATTGCTGGAGATTGAACAAATCTTAATGGATCAGCCGGGAGGACTATCAAGCGACTTTTGTTTGTGTATTCTGAGACAGAAAAAAAAACAATGGAAATAATACCGCCTAAAGTAGATTATGAAACGGCGTGGGACAGTTACGCCCAACAGTGGCAAAAAAGTAATACCGAACTTGCCCATATTGGCGACGAATGGATAGGGAAAGCGGCCGGTGCCGCTAACTCCCTAGCAGAATATGAATCCTTGATAGAACAGCAATTTATTGCACCGTACATCAAAAAAGAACATAGGGTTTTAGAAATTGGTATCGGTGGCGGAAAAACAGGTTCGCTGTTGCTGAAATATTGCGATCGACTAATTTGTGCCGACATTTCCAGTCAAATGCTGCAAGCCGCCCGATCGCGCTTGGGAGACGATCGCGTTTCTTACGTCAAACTCGACGGTTTAACATTAGACGGCATCGCTCCAGGTTCAGCCGATGTCTGCTTTTGTTACGATACAATGGTACACGTAGAGCCAGTAGATATATTCAACTACCTGACTCGAATTCCCAAACTGCTGCGGGGCGATCGAATTTGCGTCTTTCACCACGGGAATATTCTCAGCGAATTAGGGTGGCAAAAATTCGCCAGCGAGTGGGACAAAAACCTGCTGGGACGCAGAGACGGCACAGCATTTTCAGTTATGACTGATACAATCATGGAAAAATTTCTCCATCATTTAAACTATGAAATTATCCTGAAAAATACATCTTCAGTACCGCGAGATTGTGTCTGGATCTGCAAAGCACCAACCCCCAATCAATAAAACCAAAGCTTTTTAGCCGCCTCAAAATATTTTATTCCAACTAACAACAGACAACAGTCAATCGATTTTAGATTTTAGATTTTAGATTTTAGATTGTTATCAGTCAACAGTCAACAGTCAACAGTCAACAGTCAATCGATTTTAGATTTTAGATTGTTATCAGTCAACAGACAACAGTCAACAGTCAACAGTCAACAGTCAACAGTCAACAGTCAACAGACAATGAAAGCATTATTTCTCCATCCCAACTTCCCCGCCCAATACCGCCACATTATCACGGCTTTAGGCGCAGATCCCAAAAATCAAATTGTTTTCGGCACTAAAAACGAGCGCCCAGAGTGGAACATTCCCGGCGTGCGGAAAGCAGCATTTACCCCCAGCCGGGAACCCCACGCGCAGACTCACCAATACGTCCGCCCTTTAGAAAGTGCCGTCATCTACGGACAAGCCGTATTTAGAATGGCAGAACAACTCAAAGCAGACGGTTTCGTACCCGATATTATCTGCGGACATTCCGGTTGGGGGCCGACATTATTTGTCAAAGAAGCTTTTCCAAATACACCGCTTTTGTGCTATTTCGAGTGGTTTTATCATGCTATTGGTTCCGACGCAGATTTCGACCCAGCGGAACCTTTAACAGTTGACGATATGGCCAGAATTAGAATCAAAAATGCGCCGATTTTGATCGATTTATACTCTTGCGATTGGGGTTTATCACCAACTTATTGGCAGCGATCGCAATTTCCGCCCGAATTACAACAAAAATTATCCACACTCCACGACGGCGTAGATACCGATTACTTCAAACCCGACCCCGGTGCTAAACTAATTTTGCCTAACTTAGACTTGTCTGGCGTTGATGAAATTGTCACCTACGTATCGCGGGGAATGGAACCTTACCGAGGTTTTCCCGAATTTATTGAGTCGATCGCCTATGTACAAGAACGCCGCCCCAACTGTCACGTCGTAATCGTTGGTTCCGAAAGAGTTTGTTATGGGCGTTCTTTACCCAACGGCGAGTCTTACAAAGACTATATGCTCAAAAAAGTACCCCTAGATTTGTCGCGAGTTCACTTTGTCGGGCCCCTACCTTACGGGCTTTATCTAAAAGTAATTCAAGCATCGGACGTACACGTTTATTTGACCAGACCTTTTGTGCTATCTTGGTCTATGATTGAATCTCTATCAACCGGATGTTTAGTAATCGGTTCCGACACAGGGCCAGTCAGAGAAGTTATCCGCGACGGAGAAAACGGTTTGCTAGTCGATTACTTCTCACCGAAACAAGTAGCCGATCGCATTGATGAAGTTTTAGACCATCCTACCCGCATGGCCGACATTCGCATCAAAGCCCGTCAAACCGCCCTAGAACGCTACAGTTTAGCTAAAATGCTGCCGCAACATCTACAACTGATCGAGCAAGTAGCAAATCGTTCCATGCCGCCTACAGTTGGTATGGAACCAGAACGCGAATTAGCAGCATCTTTTGCAGTGAGAATTTAGCAATAAAGGGTAGTCCTGCATAGTCAGGACTACGCCAATTTTAACAGGAAAAAGTGGCTGTACTTGCTTGAAAGTACCGATTTTTGTTACTATTGTTAAAACCCAACTAAATTCCCATGAAATCAACTACTAGGGCGCTGAAAGAATGGAATGTAGCAGTTAATGCTTTGGAACAAGGTCAAACGATTGTGCTGTTGCGGAAGGGGGGAATTCGCGAGCAAGCAGGACAGTTCAATGTCACTGACAAACAGGTTTTGCTGTATCCAACTTTTGAACACCAACAGCCGGATTTATTAAAGCCGGAGTTTGCACATCAAGTCAATACTGTCGAATCTGGTTGGCATCCTGAAGTTGTTAGAATTGGCAGTTGGGCGGAGATTACCGATGTTTTTTTGGTAGCTTGGGAACCGGCAATTACTGCGCTATTTCCGTACCATATTTGGAATGAAAATTTTGTCAGCGATCGCCTGAAATGGAAACAAAATCAGCCAATTTATATTTTATTGCTGCGGGCTTATCGCCTTGCAGAAATCCGCGAAATTCCCTACATTCCTGAATACGGCGGTTGCCGTTCTTGGATCGATTTGGCCGATGCTATTTCGCTGGAGGGAAGCCAAGCTGTTTTGAGCGATCGAGAGTACATTGAACGCTCAAATGAAATCCGCAATCTGATAGCAAATCCTGCGAATGCTTCTGGTTAGCAGATAGTGACAACTCTGACGAAAGGTAGCCAGGATTTTAGTCCTCATTAGGATCGCGAATTAAATAACTTACAATTTTAATTGTTATTGTGGGATGGGCG
>NZ_JAUBTT010000127.1:0-19847 GCF_036705125.1 Microcoleus sp. B7-D4 | reverse complement strand
GAGGGGATCTGTAGGGGCGGTGCCCCCGTGCCCGCCCCTGGGGGTTCCAAACCATTTATCAATAAACATTTCCACCTGTTCGGGATAGGAAAACTCCAGAGTGCGATAAGTATCAAAAGTATCCAACGCAGTGCCGATCGCATCCCAAACATTCTGCCGACAACTTAGCACAATTCGCGCCTTTTGAATACAGCCGCCGGTTCTAATTTGCCGCTCAATTTCCGCCAAAGGATTGCCATCTCCCACCGCCATCTCATCCGCCCCATCCAACACCAACCAAACGCGCTCAGCATTAAACTGTGCTACAAAATCATCCTTAATTTCCGCCGTCGCCTCAGCCTTCCCAATTCTATTAATAGCCGCCAGCAGCCAATTGTCAAATAAATAGGTTTCTAATTCCTTCCCCTGCAAATCCGCCAAGGATACCCAAATTAAAATTGCCTCGGAAATTCCCGCCGCTACCCAATTCGCAATCTGCCGCAACAGCGTTGTTTTCCCCGCCCCCGGTTCCCCAATAATTCCTAACCGCTTCCCATTGCTTTTCGGGCTACTTCCTTGCTGAATAACTTGCTCAAGAAACTCGCTGTGTTCAAATTTTTGAGTAACTTCCTTTTCCCGGTATAAATCCGAACCTTCCTCAGCCGCAACATCCTCGCGTCGCTGAGTCACTTTCTGCCGTTCCACCAGTCCCAGCGGCACATAAACATCATCTATTTCATGGTTGCCAAAAGTTAGCTGGTTGCTACTCAGTCGCTGCTGTTCTTTCTCGTCTAATATCTGCTGGCAAATAGCTTGCCAGTCAATCGGCACGTAAGCAATCTGGCTCTTTTCAACTATTTCCTCAAGCAAAGCCTTTAGCTGTTCAATCAAAGCGTAATTTTCGGCGGTTTGGCTATCATTTCGCCTTAAACTTTGCACTGTAAAAATCTGAAACACCTTTTCATTGTCCTTGATTTCCTCGGCAAAGTATGCAGATACTAAGCTCAACAATTTTTCGGTTAATTTAGCTTGATAAAGTGTGACATCACAATCTTTTAGTGCAATTTCCAGCAGTTTACTTTCAACTTCTTGAAAGCGATTTTGGCTTAACTCGTTTCGGGAACTTAGCAGCAATTCTATCTCATCTAAACCTTCTATTGGAATACCTGAAGGGGCTGTTTCTTCGTTAACCTGGTTTATTTCAGATTTTAACTGCTTAATCTTCTTATCTAGCCCTTCTAAATAAGGACGGTCTTGAGGCAAGTAAATAACTATACCTCTAGAAGCCCTGCGAGACGGCTCAACCAATTCTTTATAACATTCCGAGGCGATTTGTTGCTGAGCTTTCAGGAAAGAACGTTTCAGCGCTTTTTCTAAATCGTGATTGACAATTTTACCATTTCGTGATAGATTCTTTACTCCCTTCAAACAGAGATGCTTGACTGCATCATTGGCTTGAGTGCCCACTATCCCATCGAAAGCGACCTTCAGAAGACCTCCCAATATCGCAGCTTCTAGCATTTAACGGTTCTCCTAATTTCAGGCTCCAAGCGGGTTACTTTAATGATAGGCGATCGACTTTGGTTGCGGGCGATCGACCTATGCTGAAATCATCACATCAAAACTTCGATCGTCCGATCAAAAGTCGATCGCTACCACATTGAATTTAGGCAAAACGTTCAACTATTTTTCTAGGATTACCACGAAATCCTCAATCATCACATCAAAAGTTCGAGCCAGCTTGTGGACTGCTGCAAAGTCAACCATTGCCATACCCTGAGAACGGGCATAATTGCTAATGGTACTGTAGCCCACGCCCGATCGCTCCGCAACCTCCTTGAGCGTCCATCCCTTCTCGGCAGCCAACTCTCGAACCCGCAATCTGACTAAGCCTTTGCTCATATTCACTATTTACAAAATTTTGGATTTAGTATAATATATCAAAAAGCGATCGCCCCGGTCATTCGATTTTAGATTTTAGATTTTAGATTTTAGATTGACTCTAAAGATGAATCTGGGAGCTTGAACGTTGGTCGAAAATTTTGCGCCTCTCATGGCAGAAGTCGGGGCTTGTCTCCGTTTTGCGGCGGAGTCAACGAAACTAAAGACGATCGCCAGTTCAAATTAATCCCGACAGATTATTTCTGTCGATCGCACTTAGCAGAGATAGATTTACCTACTACCACCAGATGCAACTACAATGATATCAGAAAATCAGCTAAGATCATCAGCGATCGGCGCATCAAAAATTATTCACAAATCGTCGATCGTCAATCCGCGATCGAGATTTGTCACCGAAGAAACAGTAGCACTCCTGTTCAACATATCACCCGAACAGATATACCGGATCGATTGCTGCCACAACGTGGTGTACGTTCATGCCAAAGGCCTCAGTCGATTTGTCAGCTACGCCGATTTTCCGCCAATCCTAGAAGTAAAACGGCCCTGTGCTCAAGATTTTGTCGCATGGTACAAACGGTGGAAACGGACACAAGCACCAGAATTTTGGACTAAATTCTATACGTACAACTTCAAAACGGCTGTTTCAGTTGACAGCTTGCTTGAGTGGGGTAAATTAGTAGCTACAGTTAAATCGGTAATTTCTGCCTCAGCGCTGCAACAGCTACGAGATGTTTACGCTCAAGAAAAAACATTGATGGAAAATTTTTAAAGCAGGCGGGGCGGGTAAACCCGCAATTGTTGGCGGGAGCATCTCAATGAAAGCAGCAAAGCTCGAAATTGGAATTACGAGTCAGGAGTCAGGAGCCAGGAGAAAAGAGTCAGAAGGAAGAAGAAAGAAGTGTTTTTGCAAATATGAGATGCTCCCATTGTTTGCCACCAGGAAGATAAATGTAAGGTGCGCTTCGGCGCACCCTACGGGATAGAGGTTCCGATCAAAACTCTTCTTTACCTTCCAATCCCCACATATTGGAAACCAGCGGCTTCTAAAGCCTTCTTGTCTAAGAAATTGCGGCCATCAATCATCACCGGATGGTTCATCAACTTCGCCATTTTATCGTAATCTAAATTGCGGAACTGTTCCCAGTCAGTCACCAACACCAAAGCATCGCAACCGTCTGCCAGTCTTTCCGGGTCAGTTTCTACCAAAACTCCCGACAAACCGTGACGCATCCCAGTTTGAGAAACAATCGGATCGTAAGCTTTAACTTTCGCTCCCAACCGATTCAAATTCTCGATTAAAATCAGCGCTGGAGCATCCCGCAAATCGTCAGTATCCGGCTTGAAAGTCAAACCCAAAAGTCCGACTGTTTTACCTTTGAGAATCTTCAAAACGTGCTGCAACTTTTCAATAGCAATGAACCGCTGGCGTTGGTTAACTTCCACTGCCGCTTTCAGCAAATGCGCCTCGTAACCGTAATCGTCAGCAGTGTGAACTAAAGCTGAGACATCTTTGGGGAAACAAGAACCGCCCCAACCAATGCCAGCTTGCAAAAACTTGTTGCCAATCCGTGAATCTAAACCGATACCTCGGGCAACTTGACTAACATCTGCACCGACACGATCGCAAATGTTAGCAACTTCATTAATAAAGCTAATCTTCGTAGCCAAAAAAGCATTAGCTGCGTACTTAATCATCTCCGCTGAACTGATATCAGTCATCACCACAGGAACTTCCGGCAAAGACGGATTTTCTGCGAACTTGCGATCGACAATCGGCCGGTATAACTGTAGCATCAGATCCATAGCCCGCCGAGAGTTGCTGCCGAGAACAATGCGATCGGGATTAAAAGTATCGAAAACAGCACAGCCCTCCCGCAAAAACTCCGGGTTGCTAACCACATCAAATTGAACACCTTTTTTTGCTGCTACTTCCTCACCAGTAACCTCGTCACCGCTGTGAGGTTTTTGACGTTCCGCCAAACCGTCTAGTACAATTCTTCGCACCCAGTCCCCGGAACCGATGGGCACTGTAGATTTATTGACAATGACTTTGTAATCGCCATCGAGGTGAGCTCCAATTCCACGAGCAACCGCTTCCACGTAGCGAGTATCGCTTTCTCCAGTAGGCAAAGGAGGCGTCCCCACGGCAATAAACAAAATATCCCCGTGAGACACTCCCGCTGCTAAATCCGAAGTAAATTCTAGATTGCCAGATGCAGATGCAGAGGACATTAATTCAGACAGTCCAGGTTCAAAAATAGGCGACTGTCCCGACTTCATTAATTTAACTTTTTCTTCGTTGTTGTCTACGCAAATCACGTGGTGGCCGATGTGGGCCAAACAAGTGCCGGTGACTAAGCCAACATATCCTGTACCGATGACGCAAACTTGCATACAAATGTCCTCAAAGCTAGTAAATAAATCAGATGAAAACGAAGGAAGAAGGAAGAAGGAAGAAGGAAGAAGGAAAAATATCTTGTAGGGGTAGCGCCCCCGTGCCTACCCCTAGAGGGCAACCACGGGGGGTTTGCCCCTACCAATCTCTGGGCCAACCACGGGGGATTTGTAGGGGCAAATCCCCCGTCTCTACTTTTGGTTTCCCTCGATGCGATCGCGAAAATCCTTGATAGTCAACTCTAAACCTTGATCCAGCGGCACAGTTGGCTCCCACCCCAACCAAGTTTTAGCACGAGTAATATCCGGTTGTCGCTGTTTTGGATCGTCTTCCGGCAGCGGTTTAAAGATAATTTCTGCCCCTGGATTAATCGTGTTTTGAATTTTTTGTGCCAGTTCCAATATAGTGTATTCGCCGGGATTCCCCAAATTCATCGGCCCGATTTTGTCGCTATTCATCAAACGAATAAATCCTTCCACCAAATCAGAAACGTAGCAGAAACTCCGTGTTTGAGAACCGTCGCCGTATACAGTCAGTGGTTGATTCCGCAAAGCTTGAGCAATAAAATTGCTGACTACTCTGCCGTCATTTTCCAACATCCGCGGGCCATAGGTATTATGACAGCAAACGCAGTAAGTACCGCCTACAAAATTCTCTCCGTCGGGAACAGAAAAGTCGTATACATCCTCATCGATTTCAAACTCTTCTATGGCTTTAACTTTTGCCCAAGCTAAATCCCCTGTGATTTGAGCTTGCAGTTTTTGTTTAGCATTAGCCAGATTGAGAATGCTGTACTCGTCCAACCCTTGAACCGTTATCCGGTAAGACTTGTATTTTTTGCTGTCTCCTTTTCGCACTGTTGTCTCGAATTCCGACACACTTCCAACTATCCCGAATTTAGCTAGAATTAGCACTAGTTTTTCAATGATTTTTTGGCTGGAACTGTTAAACACTAGCAGCGAACCCGTTGTTTTCGCGTCGTGATTCCCGTCGCCTTCCCAGAAACCGTGTAAAAAGTGAACTAACTGTTCTTTGGGAAGTTGCAAAATCCAATTGGGTATATCTTTTTTGGTGCTTAATTCTTTGCCAAACCCCAAAATATTGACAACTAGATCGACTATTATTTTTGACCTGACGTTAACCGATGGCGCTCTTTTCTCCTCTTTGTCAAATCTGATTTCGCACTCGCAGCCAAATAACTCTCGCGTCACCCGGATCAGCTTTTCCAGATATTTGACATTTGAGCTAAATACGAGCTGGCGGTCTTTTTCTGTATGAACCAAACAGCCTTCTGCTAAGTAAAATCCCAAAAACCACAGGAAATCACTGACATTTTTGATGTAATTGTTGATTGCTTTGACGGATTGATAGCCAGCTATTTTGTCTTTTTGGGTCAAAGGCAATCCCAATTCTTGCCAAAGTTGCCAGGGGATTTTGTTGCCTGCTTCGTATTTTTTGATGGTGCTGAAGTATTGGCGATTGCTGATTCCTTTTCGAGCGAAATATCCATATATCTGCTCTCGGAATTTTTCTAAGTATGCGATCGCATCCTCGCTGATTACCCACAGCCCTGGTGCATTAACTTTATCGCTGATGTAAAAAGGTTCCAAGGGACGATCGATAAAAGGAAGGTAACTGGGAACAGCTACATCATCCCCAACCTTTAAGTCTTTGCCAAATACGGCTTGAGGCAACCCTTGGCTGTCGCGAGTAAACAAACTGTGGTCTTCAGTAATTTTTACTTGTTTGCCCCAGGTGGTTGCAATTTTATACCCTTTCTTCGTCACTTTGTGTTTCCAAATTGCCGAGATTGGTTTTAAGCGCATTTTTCCCTGTTCGTCAAAGCAAGGAACTGAAACATTTGATATGTCACCTCCGATCCGGCTGTAGCATTCCTCAAATGTTTCGTAATAAAGTCGATCTCCTTTGTAATAGAGAACTTTTTGATCGCCTGTCAAACTGTTAAAAATTCGCACAACTCGAATGTCTACACCATTTTGACGGTGGTAATCAAAAGATAAGGTTTCAGCTACTCGCTTCCCTTCGTCGTAACACGATCTGATCCCGATACAATTAACGTTGCCGCGATAATCTTCTGTTTGTGGATGTACGTCAGGATCTCCGTACACTTCGGAAGTGGAAGCCAGAAAGAATCTTGCTTTTACCCGTTTAGCCAATCCCAACATATTCATCGTACCGATGACGTTTGTTTTAATTGTCTTGACAGGGTTGTACTGATAGTGTATTGGGGAAGCGGGACAAGCCAGATGGTAAATCTGATCTACTTCTAACCGAATCGGTTCCGTGATGTCGTGGCGGATCAGCTCAAAATACGGGTTGTCCAACCATTTGAGGATATTGCGTTTAGTCCCGGTGTAAAAATTATCCAGGCAGACTACCTCATGTCCTTGGGCCATTAAGCGATCGATTAGGTGGGAACCGAGGAAACCCGCGCCGCCTGTGACTAAAATTCTCATTGTGGAAACTGCCGTTCTGTTTAGGGGTAGGACTGGAGTACAAAAATTCAGTCGCTCGAATGAAACTTACTAATAGAATAACAAAATTGCGATCGCCCATGTAAACACTTCTGCGTCACCTTTATTAAATCTTTAATTAACTTAGCATTTGCCAATACTTTGAACAAAGTGCTATAATTCGTAAATGTCAGCTAGCAATTTTTAGTGAAGCTTCAATATTTTCGCAAAAATACTGTTGACAATAATTCACTTTTGAGTTAATAGGTATTAATTGTTTGTTTGTTGTGATTGGTGAGGCGATCGCTTCTGTCTTGAGTTATCTAAGAAAAGGCTGATTCCCTAGGTATGGCTACGCTTCACGGGCTTGTTTGAGAATAGGTTAATCCAGTTTATGTAAACAGGGCTGACGCGCGTCAATCGATTTTAGATTTTAGATTTTAGATTTTAGAATTGACTTGCGCGAGATAAATGCGGGGGCTCTTCTGATTTTAGATTTTAGATTTTGGATTGATTCCACGGATAAATCACGTGGCGGATACCACCTTTAAAATTCTTGGTCAGAGGCTAGAAACCTTGTTTATTCGTAGATAAAGTTGAGCAAGCAAATATTTTTCCGAGAAACCCGGTTTATTTGGCCTTAGTCGCGATCGACTAACTGCGACGACGGTAATTAGAATTATACAGTATCGCTATCCGATCGCGGTGGAATCTCAGCAGCAGTTAAAGTCACGATTATTTTTAAGAAGACTTTGGGTATTCCTGAAGTATAAATGTCTGTTGACTACCTTTAAGATTCTGTTTCATCACCCGAAGCAGACGATTATCCATTGGCTGTGTATCTTGGGTGAAAAATTCATGAAGTACCTGCACTTTGCCTGCATAGTCTCGATCGGCTTTACAAATTACAATTCCTGCATGATTTGAGGTTGTAGAATGGAGATTGATGAAATCTTGACGATTTTCTGTAATGACTACTCGCCCTGCATTTGTCGCGTACATCAAGACTTCATCATCGGGATTTTTTTGATTGGCTTGTCCAGCTTCATAGGATGTCAAAACATCATAGCCACGCGCTCGCAGTAAATCAACCATTGCGATCGGAAAGTTTTCATTCGAGTAAAACTTTAGCATTTTTAGTTACTCATTTTCAGCAAGCCACAGCTCGATTTCTTCTCGGTTGTGTTCGTAATAGTTCGCAACCGCTTGCAAATCTTGAAGGGTGAGTCCTGGATAATTATAGAGAAGTTCGGATTCAGTTGCGCCCTGTTGTTGGTAGGCGATAATCGTCCAGACGGGAATGCGGGTATCGCGAATTCGCGCTGCACCGCCACAAATTCCTGGAGTTTTGTGAATGGGACTCTGAAGGGTTTGGATGAATTGTAGGGTTTGTGCTAGCAAGTCATCAGGCAGTGTTTCAATGGTTTGGAGAAGTTGTTCTTTGATGGTCATAATCGATCGCCAAAATCTCAAAGAGTTGCGGGCTTTTTAGTGAGTTCTAGAAGTTGCCAAAGCAGTTCGGGCAAGCGATTTTGCAGAGGTTCTAGACGTTGAGCCAGTTCGTCTGGAATTTGAAGGGTAATTGTTGCCATGTTTTTTAGTGACTGACGCTCTCATTGAATCCTAGCACAAGAGAAGTGCGATCGCCCCGCGCGATCGGGTAAAGGTGCGATCGCACTTCCTGATTTTAGTCGCTTCACCCTACCAATCTGTTGAATTGTGGCAAAATTTTAGTTACCGTTGTTATCGTTGATGTCTAGATTTTGTATTGAGAGTTCTGAAGGTAGCGGTACAGTTATTTGTAGGTATACACCAATTTTTATTTGATTATTCTCAAAAGTTATATTAGTTACATTGACTTTACTATTTTCAGATAAACCGTCTTGAATAGGGAATTTAGCAGGTGGCTGAGTTTTATATCCAGCATCTTCAAGCCATTCAGCAATATTTCTCCAGTTTTCTATTTTTTCAATGCCCTTACCCACCAGACTTTTGACGTACTTATATAAGGTAGCGCATAGGTCAGTTTCAACTCCCTTGGGGGTTTTTTGGAGCTTTTCTGCGATTTCAGAGGGACTATAACCGCAGAGTAGACCGCGAAGGTGTCGTTTTTCCATTGGGGTGAGGCGTTTTCCCTTGGCCGAGGCCAGGTCTGCATAGAGGGTTTCTAAGTCCCAGTGGTTCGCGGCTTCGGTAAATTGCTCGTCGGCTGGCGGCATAGGGGAGTGGGGTAAAAATTCCTGATGAAAGTCTAACATAAATCCTGATGAGTGTCAGATAAAAGCTGAGATTGGCTAGGTTATTATTTAGTATAGTGTGTAGCACCTATGTGAAATGAAATACCAAAACCATATTACAGTTGTAGGTAAAATTTCAGTAATTCTGCTGGTTTTGGTATCTGGATGCAGTGGCTTTGAGAATACAAGTAACCCTAATACGGTTTCAAGTCAGACTCCTACACCTACTCCAACTCCTACGCCCACTACTGCTTCTACACAAGCGCCCAATCCGTTTGAAAGTGTTTCATTTCCTCTTGATGCTTGCGGTGATAAACTGCCAGATGACCAGAAAGTTTATCCGGTTAGTTTGTATCCGGTATTTCTGGAATACAGTGAGGAAAAGTTAACTCAAGTCAAATCAAGTTTTTGCCGGGACGCTATTAAAAAGGTTAGGGAAGCTACAGGAAAAGATGAAATACAGGTAGCATCATTTATAGGAACTGAACGCGCTAATCAGTTCAAAGAATTTATGAGCGCGAAAGTGGGAATAAGTGGAAGTATAGGACAGCCTACTGTGATAGCCGCAAAGAGCGGTCAAACTCCAGTAGCCCCTACTACGCCTCAACCAACGTCTACTCCTGGCGAATCCCTAATTACTTCATCATCTGGTTTTGAGACTATCACACTTAAATGTGGGGAAAAGCCAGCGGCAAAATATATAGACTTAGAATTTGGAGACTGTTTGCAGGGTAGTAGTGCAAAATCTAAAAATTATAGTACCAGTTGGTATGAATCCAGCATGGGCGATAACAAATTTCAATTAATTGCTCCTGGTGGGTCACTTCAGGTTGACTTACCGCGCAGGAGTAATTCTATATCACCTACAGTAGATTCAGAGACAGCACCAATTTATAAATTAAGGGTAAGACGATTGACCAGTAAACCATTGAGAACGATTACAGTTAGTTGTGATGCTGGAGAAATTAATATATGGGGCGTAAAGATAATTCCCAAGTGTAATTCTAGTGGAAGTTATATAGGAGTAGAACAGGGTATGTTTTTTCAGCACAATGTAGTTATAAAAACATCAAATACAGATAGGGAACCTATAATATTTAGAAGTGATGTTTTAATTAATCCAAGTTATTACGTCACTTCAAAATCTCGTCAAGTAGAATTAACATTTTCAGTAGAGTAGTAAGCGATATGCTATCAAGCATCAAAAACCCTGTTAGTAAACTTTAGTCATTCAAAAACATGAAGATATTTTTGCGTAAATCTATATCCATTGTACTCGCTGTCGTAGTCCTAACTTTAGCAACAGATTTAGTACAAGCTCAAAGGCGACGACCGGGAACCGCTTCTTTAGGTGAAATGAATTGTCAGGGAATAAACGGAGGCAGATATGAAGCCATAAATGAAGATGTTTCTATAGGGCTTGAAATATTTAGAGCATTGGCATATATAACCAAAGGGGGTCATTTTTCTATTGGTCTTAAGAATGAGTCTGCTCAGGTAGCGTGCAGATTGGCTGCGCCAGGAGAAAAGCCAAAATTTAGAACTTTAACTCTTGGTTTTGGTTTCTCTGACAATCACAAGGATGGGACTTCTAGGCAAGGAGCCTTGGTTCGATTGTCAATTTACAAAGATGGAAACTTTTTTGAGTATAGAGATGTGACGTTCGGACAGAAACTGGTCTGGCCAATCAATGTCACTAACGTTCGTAGTATAGCTTTAGAAGCTGAGTGTAAAAGAACATCACAAAACTGTCCGGTTCTTTATATTTTCCAAGATATTTTAGAGTAAGAAACTTATGAACCGCAGAAAATTTATTCAATACAGCGCATTAGGTAGCGCTTCATTTATTGTCAACTTAGGTTTGCACAATCCCCAAAAAGCCGATGCTTTTTTATTCTTATTAGCTAATCCTCTGTTACGCCTTGTCTTAGGAGGATTGGGCAGAGGCGCTTTTTCATTTTTCCAACAGCGAAATCAACAATGGTTTGACAAACGCTTAGAAGTGCAGTTAGCGCAACGTGAATTTCTGGAAAGACAGTTTACAAATGTGGCTGTTGCTGAAGTTAGAAGTCCTCAATATACTGTAGTAGTAGGTTCTGAACGCCGCGAGTCTTTGGGCAAGAATGCTGTCCTCGCTTTTCCTCGAATAGAATACGATCGACCAACTATGTCAGCCTTTTCAGGTGCGGCTTCTATTGGGATGTCTATTGCAGCCCTATATTTGCGAGAGCATCAGAGGTTAAGTGTTGATGAAGTGCAAGCATCTGTTTTGCCGCGACTGGGAGGGGGTGCTAGTTATGCTGATTGGCGGGATTGGAACTCGACTAGCTTTAGATATTATCCAAATAATTACTCGGATACTGGTGTTAGGATTCGCTATGATGCTGTTGAACCCCGTCGCGGCGGTTTCGGCATAATTGAAGTTACCGTTGACGCATATCGTCCGATCGCTATTCCACAAATCCGAGTCAATTACGCCTAGCTAATAGTTGCTACAAAGTGCGATCGCCCTTAAGCTCCAAAAGTGCGATTGCCTCCCATTCACTAACAGTAATCTTCCATGATTTAATTAAAATAGCTAACCCTTTTTCACTACAAACTGGCATGGTCGGGTAATTTTGAGAAAGTGGGAGAGATAAGATGAACGTTACTCAATTAATAGAAACATTAAATGCTAATAAATTTATGCGATCTGATGAGGAAGTAATGAGTTTTGAATTCACTTTAGCCGAACTTGCCCTACATCCTAATAGCGAATATTTGCCGGAACTCTATCTAGTTTTCGATGACCGCTGCGAACAACATGAAGTCATGTATGGTCTCATTCATTTTCTGGAGTCTTTTGAGCTAAAAGACCAGTTGCAGGCGTTTATTGATAGCATAGACCGGATGGTTGTTAATGCGAAAGAATGGACAATGATTCTACTTTATGGAATTCTCAATCAGGATTTATCCCGGAATTTATATAGCCAGATGTTACATTCTACCCATTCTCAAAATCGGGATTTATGTACGCATTTACTGCGCGAAATAGTTGCTAATGAATCCCCTCCTTTATCTTCCCATGCTGAGTCAGTTATTTCCGGCGCAACTGCGATCGACATTAATATTGATGAAATTCAGAGGGCTCTGTCGAGCTTTATTAAACTCATCCAAGATGGGAATATCTTGGTACTCTTGCAAGACGATCGGCCAATAGCCGAAATTAAACCGATAAAATAAGATGTAAGCCGCTCTCAGGATGTGCGATCGCCCTTAAGCTCCAAAAGTGCGATCGCCCTCCTCAAATTAGTTAATGGTATAATCATCGATCGCATACCATGCAGGAGTAAACCACTTATTTTGAATAATGGCACAGATACTTCTGAAGACACTCCAGAAGTTGTAGAACAGGATATAATAGACCAAACGATTGAAGTAGGAAGTGGTTGTGACTGGACAGGCAGTGGAGTAGAACCTCAGTGGCATAATCCAAAATCCATCAAAGCCTACGATCATATCGATCGCCATCATGGTCCAAAACTGAAACCCCTTAATTTTAGAGGCAGGGCAGCATCCAAAAATCAGCCTCAAGGCCAGTGGCTAAACGATCGAGACTGGGTAAAAGCTGAACAAGTGACACCGAAATATCCCGGTTGTTACATTATAAATTTTAAGCGTTCTATTGGGAAAGTTCACTATCCCGATGGGAAAATAATTGAAAATGTTACCCATGCTTTTATTAAAAGGAAACCAGATGGAACATTCAAATCTGCTTATCCTGTTCTCAATGATGCTACGCTGTCCTCATTAGATAGGAGCGATGAAAATGAATAACTATATCAATTTTACAATCCAGTTAGAAAAACCTAATTGCGAACAATATGCTGACGCACCCGATGACTCATTAGGAGAACTTTCGCATTTTGAATTAGGTCTGAAACTATTTTGCTTTGAATGCGATCGCCCAGTATCAATAGAAATTGGTGAAGAAAAACTAAAAGTTTTTTTAGACCCCGATATCTGTATGCTCCTAGAAGATGAACTCCCCAAAAAAATTAGTGAGTTATCCCAAGGGAAACCCATCAAAATAGAATTTGTTGAAAGTGTGTGCCTTACTCTTGAATTGCAGCCATTAACCAACGATAAAATTAGCTGTAATTTCAAAGAATTTGGATATTTATCTCCAAACCAGTTTACCCTAAAATCCAGAAATCAACACTTTGAACTGAATAAAACTCAAGTTATAACAGAGTTAAAGGGATTTGTCCAACAACTCATGGAAATGGCTCTAAATGGCGGCTATATCACCCGCGAAGAAAAGCAAGAATTCCTGATGCCACTCGGCGAAATTGCGCCTGCTTCGGCTATTTGTTAATTAAGTACGATCGCCCTTAATCTCCAAAAGTGCGATCGCCCTTAATTTCTCAAAGTGCGCGCGAGCGTAGCTATCGCGTAGGGAATCACCCTTAATCTTACTTCCCTTAATTACAAAACAAACTCGGCTCTACATGAAAAAAACTTCCCAGAATCAATGCCAGCTCTTTACCAATATCTCGATCGCCATTAACCACTTCATACACTCTTTTTTCAGATCCAATGACTCCTACCAAATCAGCAGGTTGTAACTCTCTTTGTTCCATCAAAAACAGCAATATTGAACGAGGCGTAGCTGTGCTTCCTGGTGCATATAATTCCTGCTCAAATTTTTCAATCAATGCAATCAGCAATTCATATAACTCATCTTCTTCAGGAGTGCGATCGCCCCGGTGCATCAACTCTTCCACCATAGCCAGAGCCTTCTCATTATCCGATTCATTCCTAATTATTTTCGGCTGATACTGAGACAATAACTCTTTGTATTTATCTGGATTAAAAGTAAGGGTCATTTTTCCTTAATTACTCACCCATTTCTAACTTTCCCAAAACAATTAAACTTTCTAAATCTTCCACAGCATCAGGAAGGAAATCTTGTACCGCCCTTCTTACCAACCGCAAATCAGTTTCATCAGCCCCTCCCAACATCCGCGTTAAATCCCCTATATCTATACCGCGACTAGCTTTTAGTTTCATCAAAACCAAATAAGGCAATCCGATAATTGGCAACCCATCCGGGGCATTATTTGGATTTCTAATTGCCTCTCGTACCCAAGAATCCCTTGATTCAATTACATCCAAATAAGTACCATCAGGCAATTCCCAAGTGCTGCCCCCAATGCTAAGTTCTCCCGTTCTCCTGCTACCACCTTGCTCTAATTCTCCATAAAGATTAGCAGCATCCTGAGTTAATACTAAGATCTCCACATCATCGGTCATTCGTTCAGGCATATAAAGGCGAGTAGCAATCCCTCCTACTACTACAAAAAGGGTGTTTTGAATAATCGTTTTAATGTTTGTCACGGGATGATTCCAGGTTCTTTTCTTCAGAAACTCTCGACTGCTGCCACTACCGGGACGACATCTACGCAATGCAATTTCAATGTAAAGTTTTCGCCTTTGTTCGGGAAGCTTTAGATTTAACATGATTATATAACATTTCGATAATTATACCCGACATTTGACACCATTTTAATTTAAGCCTTTTAGGGACGGGCAAGATGCCCGTCCCACAATAAAACACACTCTTTGTGGAACAGGCATCTTGCCTGTTCCTGACAAAATGCCACACAGATTACGAATCCCGATCGAGCTTCAGCACAGCCATAAAAGCCTCCTGCGGCACATCCACAGTACCCACAGACTTCATTCGCTTCTTACCCTTGGCCTGCTTTTGCAGCAACTTCTTTTTCCGCGAAATATCACCGCCGTAACACTTCGCCAACACATCCTTCCGCAAAGCCGGAATGTGTTCCGAAGCAATCACCTTCGCGCCAATTGTTGCTTGAATCGGCACCTTAAACTGGTGGCGGGGAATCAACTCCTTGAGTTTTTCCGTCAACCCGCGGCCCACATTATAAGCCTTATCCCGGTGTACGATCATCGCCAAAGCATCAACCGGATCGCCATTAATTAAAATGTCCATTTTCACCAACGGATTTTCGCGATAACCGATGAGGTGATACTCCATGCTCGCATAACCGCGCGATCGCGATTTCATCTGGTCAAAAAAGTCCGTCACCACCTCCGCCAAAGGCAACTCGTAAACCAGCGTAGTTCGGCCTTGACTCAGATACTTCATATCCATAAAAATGCCCCGCCGACTTTGAGACAGTTCCATCAGCGCGCCCACATAAGTTTCCGGCGACAGCATTTCTACCCGCACATAAGGCTCCTCAATTTTCTCGCGATACTGAGGATCTGGCAAGTGGCTGGGATTGTCAATTGTTAATACTTCCCCTTTAATTGTTGTGATTTGATAAACCACAGAAGGAGCCGTAACAATCAAATCCAAATTGTATTCTCTCTCCAGTCTTTCTTGCACAATTTCCATGTGCAGCAAACCCAAGAAACCGCAGCGGAAACCAAATCCCATCGCACTCGAAGTTTCCGGTTCGTAAGAAAGTGCCGCATCGTTGAGTTCGAGTTTTTCTAAAGCTTCCCGCAAATCTGGAAATTGGTCAGCATCGATCGGGAACAAGCCGCAAAAAACCATCGGCTTTGCCTCTGTATAACCCGGCCAAGGCTCCGGTGCCGGCTTTTTGACCAAAGTAATCGTATCGCCGACGCGAGCATCAGCTACTGCTTTAATTGCCGCGCCCAGATAACCTACTTCCCCGGCGTGCAGTTCGTCTACTTGAACTTGAGTCGGTGAAAGGATGCCCAATTCATCGATGACATATTCCTTACCCGAAACCATCAACAAAACTCGATCGCCCTTTTTGACACTTCCGTCCATCACCCGGAAATACACAATTACCCCGCGATAAGGGTCGTAATAACTGTCAAAAATTAGCGCCCGCAGCGGTTTGTCAACAGTATCCTGCGGCGGCGGCACCAATTCGACGATCGACTCCAAAATCTCATCTATACCAATTCCTTCCTTAGCCGAAGCCTCGATCGCCCCGCTACAGTCCAGACCGATAATTTCTTCAATTTCCCCTTTTACCCGTTCCGGTTCTGCCCCCGGCAGGTCAATTTTATTTAAAACTGGAATAATTTCCAGATTGTTTCCCAAGGCAAGGTAGACATTTGCGAGGGTTTGTGCTTCCACGCCTTGAGATGCGTCTACCACCAGCAGCGCCCCTTCGCAAGCAGCGAGCGATCGCGACACTTCGTAAGAAAAGTCCACGTGTCCGGGAGTGTCGATCAGATTCAGCACGTACTCCTGACCGTCCTTGGCAGTATAGTTCATCCGAGCCGCTTGCAGCTTGATCGTAATGCCGCGTTCGCGTTCGAGATCCATATTGTCTAAAAACTGCTCCTTCATCTCCCGTGCCTGCACAGTCCCAGTCGCCTGCAACAGGCGATCGGCCAAGGTCGATTTTCCGTGGTCGATGTGAGCAATAATCGAAAAATTACGAATGCGAGATACAGGGACGTTAGTCATGTTTTTTATCGAAGAGCTAATCGGCAAAGGATACTTTTTGTTGTATGATTACACAAGCAAGAGTAGAGTGCTTACTTCAACCTCTTACTGGGGATTGAGATGAAACCACAACTGAGGCAAACCTCAAGAGTATCAGTTATTAGCCTTTCAAGTGTCCGATCGAGCCCGGACACCCAAAAGGAAAAAACTTTTCTCTCTCTCATTGTACAGAAAGCGGTTAAGCGGTTGAGGAAAGGTTGGGTGCAAATCAGGGACTGCCAATATCTAGTTCAGTCGGTTGTCATCAAAAGAATTGAAACTTAAGAATTAAAACTAGGATTTTTAAACTATGAGCGAATCAAGAATACCATCCCACAGTTCGTCAGAAAAAGTCGAACTGTCCATCCATATCGATCCTGAACTGCTAGACCAAATTAAGCACTTGACGAATGACCCCAGCAAAGTCATTGAAACAGCAATCAAGCAGTGGCTCCGAGGCGAGCGCCGGGAAGACGAGCTGGCTCTGAGTTTACGCCGCAACCCCCCAGTGCCGCCGCGTGGTGAATGGAACGACTGAGGTGCTCTCGCCCCAGACGGCGCGCGCAAATCTGCAGGCTGTGAAATTTAGATCGCCCGCGCGAACTCCTGCAGATTTCGTGGCTAAAGCTACAGGTGGTGGGCGAGTTAACTCGGCTAAATCACAACCTCGGAACTATTCCAGGTAAGGGAAAAAATGCGTGAGCCATTCCCCGACTTGAGTTGTTCGCAGCCTCATATTTTGGCGTAATTTTCACAGTTGATAGTTAATCGGTGCAGATTCCTAATTTCTCAATCTTAATTTTTATCTTTAAATTACCCAAAACGGCTGAGAACGAATAGTTTGGAGTTTTGAGTTGAACTCAGAATTAAAAAATTAATATTTTCTGAGTTCATTAATCACTCAAAAGTCAATAGTAGAAGCCAAAAATTTTTGCAAATTGTGAGTTTTGAGCGATTAATGTTTTAATTAAAAAGCCCACAACTTTTTAATGGATTAATAACTCATAAATTAACAGTAGAAGCCCCAACAATGGGGAGTTTTGAAATCTTTATTAAAAACTCAAGACTCCAAAATCCGAACTACTTTCATCCCCTACTCTGATGGACTCTAACACAGATTTCCGGCGATCGAGCCTCGCCTCTACAGTTTTTTTTCAAGAGTTAGGGGCAGAATTAGTATTTACTCAAGACGCCTCTGGTCGATATCTATCTTTTTACTGGCAAAAAGCCGAACAGTACAACCTCACAGCAGAACAAATTGTCGATCGCCCCCTCAGCGAAACCCTGCAACCCATCGCCCCTGCGCCTTATCTCGATATCCTGCGGCGGGCGCTCGAAACCCTCGTACCGCAACGGTTCAGCTATCCATTTTGCCACGCCGGACAATATTTTCTCTTCGATTTGACACTCACTCCGGCGATCGACTCAAACGGCAAAGCTACAAAAGTCTTAGTTATGGGAAGGCTGCTGTCTGACAAACCCACAGACAGACGGCCAGACTCCCCAGAATTCATGCTCTATCGAGCTTTGCCATCCCCCTTGGACGGCCGTCAACAAATGTCGCTTCCAGCGAGCCGCATCCCCGCTCGATCGCTCCCTCCCTACTCGGAAATCGACCGTAAAATCATCTCCCAAATCGCTCAAAACCTGCACAAAACCCTCGATTTAGACACAATTTGGCAACAAACTGTTAACAGTTTGGGTCAAGTTTTGAACGCGAGTCGCTGCATCATCTGTTCCTACAAAAAAGACAGCGAAAATCTCGAAACATCCCCCTTCCTTGCCTCAGAAAATCAGCAAAATTCGACCGCCGCAGCAGCCGAATTACAACAGTCCATAGCTAGCGACCCCTCGCTCCGGCTTTCTCCCGCTCAAATCGAAAATCTCCAATCGAAAACTTTTAAAGTAGTAGCTGAGTACCGCCAAGAAGCTTACTCTTCTATGCTGGGATTAGAACTGCGCGCAGCCGAACAGCCAGGGTGGATTCAAACTTTAGCCACCTTAAAACCAGTAGCAGTCGATTACGCCTCCCCCGCCACCGATCCCTTCTACCGCCATTCCGTGCTCGTAGCAGCTACCTCCTATGAAGACCAACCCAATGCACTGATATGTTTGCACCGCTGCGGCAACTCTCCGAAATGGAGTCCTGTCGAACTCGAATTCGCCCGCGAGTTAGTCGCTCAAGTCGGCAGTGCGATCGCCCACGCTACACTTTACCAAGAATTAGAACAGGCTCGCGCCGAAGCCGTGGCTCTTTCCCAACTTAAAAGTCAATTTCTTGCTAATACTTCTCATGAACTCCGCACCCCCCTCAACGGCATCCTCGGCTTCCTAAAACTGCTTATGGACGGCATGGCAGATGACCCCGAAGAAGCGCACCAATTTATCGAAGAAGCTTACCGCTCAGCAGTACATTTGTTCAATGTGATTAACGATATTTTGGATGTCGCTAAAATCGAAGCTGGCAAAATGGAGTTAGACCTCGCTCCCGTCAAACTCGGTGAACTTTTGCAACAAGTTGAGGATTTTACACGGGTTCAAGTCGAGCAAAAGCGATTGCAATTTCAAATCCAAAAACCCCCTGTGGAGGACGAGATTATTGTGTATGGCAACTACCAACGCCTGCTTCAAGTAATCTTGAACCTCACGGGCAATGCAATTAAATTTACCGGGGAAGGGGGAATTCGCATCAGTGCCGAGGTTATTAAGAAAAAGGTGACTGTTCACAACCAGCAGTTCCCCGGAATGGTAAAAATTCGAGTCGCTGATACTGGTATTGGCGTTTCTCTCGACAAGCAAGATAAATTATTTGAGTCCTTTTTTCAGGTGGACGGCGATCGTACCAGGCAATACGGCGGCACCGGTTTGGGATTGGCTATTTCTCAAAAACTCGTAGAAGCAATGGGGGGTACAGTAAATTTTTACAGTATGGGGGAAGGGCTGGGAGCTACTGTTACTTTTACTGTGCCGCTTTATCAAGAACCACTATTTAAAAATTAATCATAGCGGTTCCGGTGCAACCGGAATCATTGTTGACTGTTGACTGTTGACTGTTGACTGTTGACTGTTGACTGTGGACTGTTGACTGTGAGTAAAAAAATGAAAATTGCGCGAATTATTTGTTGGCAGCTTAATTCCACTTTACGCCCCACGATGAAGCGCGGATTTGATATCATTCCGGCGCAGCCGGAATTGATATTACCAATTACCAATTACCCAACTGTACCTTACTCACTTAAAAATTGCTATATTCCTGTATCCGTGAGTTCCGTTTCGTGAATAAAAGTCATCGATAATTGGTATAGTCATTTCAAATAAATGTGAGACAGAGGTAAGATCATGATAAAATCGATAAAAATACTTAATTAGAAAAAAAT
>NZ_JAUBTT010000235.1:0-2312 GCF_036705125.1 Microcoleus sp. B7-D4 | reverse complement strand
ACAACAAACTACATTGAAATTTAGTCGGATTTAACTGTAGCATATTTTGGGTTCCAGTTAAGATGCGTTTACCCTGGCGCTAAATCTTCGATGAGTTCCACCATTGCGCGAACCATAGGCATTTTAGTAAGAATTTCGATCCAATACCACTGTCCATTGGGATTGAGTTCGATAAAATAGAGGGTGTCGTCCTCGTCGCGAATGATATCGAATGCACCAAAATTTAAACCAAACTCGTCAAGCATTTGATGAAGTTTGTTGAGGTAATCCATTGGCAACTTGTCAAGAACGTGAACGAGTTTATCTGGTTCGATAACGCGCCAATCCAAAGTCACGTCTGCATCGTTGGTATGCTGGGCATCAATGCGACAAACAAAATCATGCTTACCAATTAATGTAACGCGATATTCTGCCTTCTTTTGAATGCGTTTCTGAATAAAAACAGGCGCTAATCGAATGCTCTCTCGAAATGCTTCAAGTGTTTCTACATCAATGGGGCGAGTATAGCAAGCATACTGCTTTTCATCATGTAGGAATCCAGAGTAGCGCATCGGTTTGACAATGCACTTACCCTGTTGTGTCACAAAGTTGCAAGCAGCATCGTAGGAATTGGTTACGAGTGTTGGAGGGATAGTAATTCCCAGTTTTTGAGCAATTGGAATCTGATTGATGCGATGGGAAGGCAATCTAATTTTGTAGTAGTTAAGTAGGTCGGCGCAAAAAAACCGAACTATGTTAAGATAAGTAAACAAAAAGAATATATCTACGGAGGTAACTCAATATATGGGCGCTAGATTAAGGGTATTCCTGACTCAAGAGCAAGACAAAACTCTATTAAAACTGAGAACTGCTGCTGTACCACAAAAAGTCAAAGATAGAGCAGAAGTAATTAGATTAAATGCACATGGCTGGTACGTTGAAAAAATAGCTGCTCATTTTAACTGGACTCCACAAACAGTGAGAGAGGTTTTACATAAATGGTCGAATCTAGGCATGGAAGGGCTTTGGGAGTTGCCTGGTCGAGGGGCAAAGCAAACGTGGAAAGAGGAAGATATAGAGTTTTTAAAAGAATGCCTCAAAAACGAATCACGTACATATAACAGTCTTCAATTAGTCCAGAAATTAGAAAAAGAACGTTCTGTTAAACTAAGTGCCGATCGATTAAGACGGATACTTAAAAAAAAAGGTTTATTTGGAAACGAGCGAGAAAAAGTCACAAAAAAAAACAAGACCCGATAGTACAAGAAACGAAGCAATCTGACTTAGATATGTTGCAATTAGAGGCAGACGCGGGAGGAATTGACTTAAAGTATCTAGATGAATCAGGGTTTTGTATGTGGAGTGAACCCGGTTATACTTATTACCCAATAGGTGAGCAAAAACGGTTAGAACAAACGAAACGGCGTGGTCGTAGACTAAGTATTATCGGACTTCTTCAACCTGACATAAGTTTTGTCTACGGTTTAGTAATTGGGGGTGTCGATCGAAAAGCTTATATCAAAATGATGGAACGAGAAGCCCAGGAAGCTGCTGAAATTGGACGACCGAGAGTAATCGTACAAGACAATGGCCCAATACACCGATGCAAAGAAGTCCAAGAGTTATGGCCGCATTGGGAAAAGCAAGGTTTATATATCTTCTTTTTGCCCAAGTATTGTTCGGAAATGAACCCCATTGAATTGGAGTGGCAACACATTAAGAAAGATGAGTTAGCAGGACAAATGTTTGATGATGAATTAGAACTAGCCTATGCCGTAATTCATGGAGTAGAAGTTAGAGGACAAAGGGGAAATTACACTACGCAACGTCTTAAGTTTAACTCCAATTAGGTAACTTAATATTTTGTTACATAGATTGGTTTTTTCCCGCCTACCTACTTATTGACCCACCTCGCTTTGGGATATAAGCCAGACAGAGAGTACATTAAAGATTCTGTTTCTTCTTGACAATACTTGATTGCCCAAGCATCATCAACTTCTGGAAACACTTGATAATCTTCTGGTTTTCGCCACCAAATCACGCCAACATCTTGAACTTCTCTCAAAGAGTCTTCAAAGGACAAAAAACTTTGAGTGGGATTGCCAGAAGCTTGCCACGAGTAAGCATATTTGCTTTTTTGAATAAAACTTTCTGAATTTAATCGAATTGCTCGAATATTTGATTTTTGCAATTGGTTGATAACGACATCCGCATGAATGTCAGTCTCGGAAGTCACGATTAAAAGGTCAGTCATAGCGGGACTTAAACATAAAATACGATAAAAATAGGTTATAATGCTTACATAGCAAGCATATAACGTTAAAAAATGACCC
>NZ_JAUBTT010000005.1:117646-144068 GCF_036705125.1 Microcoleus sp. B7-D4 | reverse complement strand
GGTTTTTAGCTGGCATTTTTGTAGAGATTGACTAAACTCCTTTTTTATTATACCCTATTTAAAGGTACAACAGCTTATTAACTACAGCATTTTTGGGCGCTACCGTATTACGAACTCTGGGCGGTGACTTGACAAATCCTGTTTGTGAAGATTTGGTGGCTAAATTGGGGGATTAACCACAATAACTCTAATTTTAAAGATTTTAAAAATCCAATAAATTATCTAAACAGGTATTAGAAGCTAGTTATAAATTTACAGGAAAAGACGCAGCAACAGTTGAAAAAGTAGATTTTCTGGAGCTGACAAATGAGGACGATCGCGTGGCTGTTATTGCCACTTTTCCCCTGACTGATAACGAAGTTTGGACGCAAATTAAACCGGTAGAATTGCTGGTATTTCAGGAGGGTTTGCCTGTCTATTCGGAACCGCTGGAGTTAAGTTAAATGAGCGCTACGAAGCGGCTGCAAAATCGGTGTATTGCCGCATTCCCGGTTCGTGAAATGCCAACACGATATCTTCCTTGGGAACCCCTGCGCGCACCAAATCCGTTGCAATCCCATCTTCTGTCCAGTCTTCCTCGATCCAGAATTTGCGATCGCGAATCCGAACGTAAACAGCCCATCGATTTTCTATTTTAGATTGAATAATAGGAGAATAAATGACCGTTTTGTTCGTCGGTAATTAAGAATGTTTCGAGGTCGGATTGAGGAGGGCGGTAAAATTATAGATACTCGGTTAAAATATGCTCTATTACTTTGGGATACTCAGTTAGTTTATCCATTGCACTATTTTCTATACTATCGATCGACCTTTTTTGCCATCGCACTGCGCGAATTGCGATCGCCTCAAATCCCTGATTCAGTAAAAGCTAGGTTCAAATCATCAATCAATCCCAATTGTTGGGCCCACTCTGTTAAGTAACCCCGATCCAAATTCTCAGATTGGACTTTCAGAATTCCCAAAATATCATTCCATTGTTTTTGAGACTGAGACTGTTGCCGCCAGAGCAGTTTTGCCAACACAATATCTTCAGGAGAAGCAACCCAAAATTGTTCTACACCAGCTTCGTCAAGCGCTTCTAATCGTCGTCTTGCCATTTTTGAGCGATCGAATTCAGTATTAGAATTCAGCACAATATCAGCGTTCAATACTAAAGTCATGTGAGTGACGCTCAACACCATCCCTCTACCCTCTTGAATATCTTTGACCGAACCCGGAGGGCAGTAAAAACCAGCCGTTTCTAGTGCTTCAACTAATTGAAAAATATTGTCCCGGAGCAATTCAATTACTAAATCTAAATCGCGTGTTGTTCTAGGGTCGCCATAGACAGAAGCGGCAACGCCTCCTGTAATATAATAAGAGACACCTAATGTTTCAAAAATTGGGTGCAACAGTCTAGCAATTTCGCTGGGGTCTTGCGTCCACATAGAGGGCTCACTGGTGGGGGTTAAAATTGGCAACCACTTGCTACCTAATATCGATCGAGCAAATCGCTCTTTGTAGGTTGAGGGACAAGCTTTTTTCATCCCGCGCAAGCTAACAGTTTTTGCCCAACGATTTAATTTTGCCCCCATTTGCCACCGTTGGGAATTGGTGAGTTGCCGCAGTAGGTAAAAATCAATTGCATCAGCTTCAGGAGTTTTATCATCCGACTGGGGACGGTATCCAGGTTTAATGGATATTTTCGGTATGGATTGAATCATTTTGCTTGTTGATTTCCCTAATTCTATATCAATTCCACAGTTGGGACAAGGGGAGAGTTTGTCCGGTAATTGCCTCATGGAAGCCTTGCTGAAGCCCTTCCAGGACAGTTTCAGTGGGGTCATCATCCGGATCGATGTCAGTGTCTTCCGGCACTAAAACAATAATCCGAACGCGGCTGTGGCTGGCAAGAGCAAGGGGTCGATCGATACAAAGCATCCCTCGATCGTCAATTTTTCCGGTGGTTTCAATCGCTTTCATAATATAAAAAACTCGATACAGTTCACTCAGAGAATAAATATTCTAAATCTCGGTAGCCGCTAACAACCCGCAGAACTTGAATTCCTGCTTCGATCGGACTGTAGAAAATCAGGTAATCATCGATCGGAAAACTCCGTACATTTTCCATTAACTCATCGCGATTCCGTCCCATACTCGGAAACTGCGAGAGCGTTTGACACTTATCGTTAATTCTGTCCAGGAAGCTTTCTGCTGCATCGAAACCGCTGCGATCGGCAATATAGTCCATAATGCTTTCTATGTCCCGACTTGCCGGAATTGTAAATCTACAAATCCGATTCATATATCTGCTTGCGTGCGACGTTGTTGTAGCTTTAAGCGCAAACTCCGAAACATATCTTCAGCATCGATTACTTCACCCCGCCCGGCGGCATCCATTCCCAGACGAATTTCTTGCTGGAGTTCTTTGAACCGTCCTTTATAGATATCTTCCCATTTATCGGACTGCAAGAATTTGATGAAAGCTAAGACTTCTTGTTGCTGGTCTGGTGATAAGACCTTCACATTTTCCAAAATGGCTTGTTCGACGGTCATAATTATCCCTTTTTTTTGATTGCTATTCTACAATCCACTAACAACATTATATCGCACGGGTGGGTTGACAGCAATTATGGGGTGACTTCAATTAAATTAGCTTGGGATACTCAGTTAGTTTATCCATTGCACAATTGCTTCTACTTACGCAGCAAAACTATTAACCAGTCTAACTGTAGGTCGATCTGCACTTGTGGGCGATCGCAAATAACTTCCAGGTAGCGTGGCAACTGCTACTGTGTTTCCCAACAGATCGAAGAACTCAATGCTATAACCTGTTTCTAGTCCTTCAACGTGATGCTGTTCTACAACTGTACCGATATCGCCGGCATAAAGTCCTTCTTCTGGAAGGTTGCACAGCAAGATGACATCTGAATAAAGTTGATAGTTCATATTGTCCTTATTTTTATAACAAGCTAGTTTGAGCATTGTACAGCTAAATCACATCTCATACTTTAGTCATTCAAAAAAGCATTAATAACTTCTGTTATTCTTGTCAAATTATCTTTGTCTGTACTTGGGTTTGCTAATGACACTGTATTTCTTCCTTGTCTAATACTAACTACAATATCCCAAAATTTATCGCTATTTAGTCCACCAAATCCTACTAAGCTAACCGCTGAAATTTCCGAAATCGGAAATTCTTCTCGGTTATTCCATAAAATACCTCGTCGAATTAACAAAAGTTGATTGACTGTCTTATCAAATATAATAGAAGCCACACTACTTCTTATAAAAGTCAATATACTAAATCCGAGGAAAACTATTGATGCTAGGGCGACTTGGTTGCTGCTGTTAGGCATAGTGCTTATATAGGCATAAGCAAAAGCAAGACCAGCAATCAATTGTGCCGATGCAAAAAACCAAGCAGTGAATGGTTTAGCCTCTAGTTGCAAACGGGTTTGAGTCTGTTCAACAATCTTCATTTTTGCTTAATCATCTAATAATTTTAGGCGAGCGCATGGGGGTTCAGAAACCAGGTTTGTCACCAAAATCTCGGTGAGGATGATTAAACTACTTAAATTGTACCTGAAATTTATCAATGGCGACCTAGCATACTTTATAGAGGTAAGTATGCAATACGATTAACCCAGTCTTCGGCTTCAGATGTTTGCCATATCTTGATTAGATGGTTGATTGCTTCGCCTATTGGGAAACTTTGTAACACAATAATCACTCCCGAACTGGTTTGAGTGGCAGCAAATTCAGCAAAATATCTTGGCATGGTTCTTTTGTCGTGAGAAACGAGAACTCTACCCTCTTGGGCTACAAAATTCAAGACTTCCAAATCAGTCAAACCAGTTAAATTTGATAAGTTTGATGTTTGAAAATCAAGAGTTGGTTCGCGCCTCACAATACCCATCACAATCGCTTGGTTCAAATCTGCATCTGCTTGAAAGCGAATTTTCATAACTGGCTGGTGCGATCGCTGTAGAGTTTTTGATAAAGTAAGGAGTTACTTTCCCTTGCTTGCTGTCTCAAGGTTTCAAATAGTTGTTCTCCCTCGAATAAATAAGCATCAATGGCTGTGCGGTTAGCAAGATAGAAAGAAATTCCGCCATATACTTCTTCTAGTGTCAGTACAGGGAATGATTGAACTATACTTTCTGGGGATTGTCCGGCCAGGAAAGCATAGACAATTGAATCTAAAGAAACGCGCTTCCCAAGGATGCGGTAGCAACCATCTTGTTCTTCAACGTACTGTTTTGTCGTTAATATTGCTGCACTCATAGTTTACCTACTTTCACGATCATTACTCGTTCCCAGACAGAACCGATTGGTAAAAACTTAAGACAGAAATTCACAATAAATGTCGCTTTTAGGCAAAGTCTAGATCCCCCTAAATCCCCCTTAAGAAGGGGGACTTTGAGAGAAGGTTCTTGTCCCCCCCTTAGTAGGGGCGGTGCCCCCGTGCCCGCCCTTGGTTAGGGGGGATCTAGACTTCGCTACAAACAAGAAAGACCCTTGCTACATGAGTAGAATTCTAGCGCAGAACCCTAACTACCCCCAATCCGAGCGACATCGCGAGCGTTTTCTTCAAACGCAGCCGTCAGCGCATCATCACCGCTTAAACCCGATGCGATCGCCCTTTCAATAGCCTGCAACACCCGCTTATAATCCCTCGGCATCACCTTCACAAACACCGGCACCATCTCATCCCACGCAGCCAGAACCTTCGATGCCTTGGCACTTCCAGTCAAATCAACGTGAGTCTGAATTAACTGCCGCAAATCGCTAATTTCCTCAACATCCTCCAATTTTTCCAAATCCACCATCGACATATTGCAGCGAGTAGCAAAATCCCCAGCCTCATCCAAAATGTAAGCAACACCGCCACTCATACCCGCTGCAAAATTGCGCCCGGTTTCACCCAAAACTACAACTTTGCCGCCAGTCATGTACTCGCAACCGTGATCGCCCACACCTTCAACTACTGCGTTAACGCCGGAGTTACGCACCCCAAAACGTTCGCCCGCCATCCCTCGAATGAAAACCTCGCCGGCAGTCGCGCCGTAAAGCACTACATTACCGACAATTACGTTTTCCTCTGCGACAAAGGTAGAAGCGTGCGACGGATACAGGATGATTTTGCCGCCGCTGAGCCCTTTGCCCAAATAGTCGTTAGCTTCGCCTTCGAGCTCCAGGGTGACTCCCTTGGGCACGAATGCCCCAAAGCTTTGCCCCGCGCTGCCTTGGAAGTGCAGGTGCACCGTGTCATCCGGCAAACCTTCCCAGTTGCGTTTGGTGATTTCGTTGCCGAGAATGGTGCCTACAACGCGGTTGACATTGGTAATCGGCAGTTTGGCGTGGACTTTTTCACCGTTTTCGATCGCACCTTTGCACAAATCCAACAACACAGTCATGTCGAGAGACTTTTCCAAACCGTGATCCTGCGCCATCTGACAATAGCGCCCGACATCCGCCCCAACCTCCGGCTGATAAAGGATTTTCGAGAAATCCAAACCCTTAGCCTTCCAGTGTTCCACAGCTTGCTGAGGTTCCAAAACATCAGTCCGCCCAACCATTTCATTCAGCGTGCGGAAGCCCAACTGCGCCATAATTTCCCGGACTTCCTGCGCGACGAAGGTCATAAAGTTTACCGTGTGATCGGGGTCGCCGGTAAAGTTTTTCCGCAGCAGCGGGTCTTGCGTCGCCACGCCCACCGGGCAAGTGTTCAGGTGGCACACGCGCATCATGATGCAGCCCAATGTCACCAGCGGCGCCGTCGCAAAACCGAATTCCTCAGCGCCAAGCAAGGCAGCAATTACTACATCGCGACCGGTTTTCATTTGACCATCAGTTTCCACGACAATCCGGCTGCGGAGATTGTTGAGAACCAAAGTTTGATGAGTTTCCGCCAGTCCCAATTCCCAAGGTAATCCCGCGTGTTTGATCGAAGTTTGCGGCGAAGCGCCGGTTCCGCCGTCGTAGCCGGAAATCAACACGACATCGGCGTGGGCTTTCGCAACCCCGGCCGCGATCGTCCCGACTCCCACTTCCGACACGAGTTTGACGCTAATCCGCGCTTCCCGGTTGGAATTTTTCAAGTCGTGAATCAATTCGGCCAAATCTTCGATCGAATAAATGTCGTGGTGAGGAGGAGGCGAAATCAATCCCACACCCGGAGTCGAGTTTCGCACCTTCGCAATCCACGGGTATACTTTTTTACCGGGCAACTGTCCGCCTTCACCGGGTTTCGCGCCTTGCGCCATCTTAATTTGCAGTTCCCGCGCTTGGGAAAGGTACAAGCTGGTAACGCCGAAACGCCCAGAAGCAACTTGTTTGATCGCGCTGTTTTTCGAGTCGCCGCGATCGTTCGTCCAAGTGTAGCGATCAGGATCTTCGCCGCCTTCACCGGTGTTCGATTTGCCACCAATGCGATTCATCGCTACTGCTAGCGATTCGTGGGCTTCTTTAGAAATCGAACCATAACTCATCGCCCCAGTTTTAAAGCGTTTGAGAATAGATTCGATCGGCTCAACTTCCTCAATGGGTATCGATTCCCGCTGTTTGAATTGCAACAAACCGCGCAAGGTAAAATGCTGCTGGTTTTGTTCGTTAACCAGCCCAGAATACTGTTTGAAAAGCGTATAACTGCCCTCGCGCACCGACTTTTGCAGCGCGTGAATTGTCTGCGGGCTAAACAAATGCGCCTCGCCTTCTTTCCGCCACTGATATTCGCCGCCGACATCGAGAGTATGTCCGCTGGATGGGCGATCGGGGAATGCGTGGGTATGGCGCAAAATTGCTTCTTGGGCGATGACTTCGAGGTCTACGCCTTCAATCCGCGATGCTGTCCAAGCAAAGTATTTATCGACTACGGATTTGTTTAAGCCGATCGCCTCAAAAATCTGCGCGCCGCGATAACTTTGAATTGTCGAAATCCCAATTTTCGAGGCAACTTTCGTCACCCCTTTTGTTGCGGCTTTGATGTAGTTTTTGCAAGCTGTTTTGTACTCGACATTTAGCAGCAATCCTTCGCGGATCGAATCGGCGATCGTCTCAAAGGCCAAATACGGATTAATCGCGCCGCAACCATATCCAATCAGTGTCGCAAAGTGATGCACTTCCCTCGGTTCGCCGGATTCGAGCACGAGTCCCGCCCGCGTGCGCGTACCTTTGCGGATCAAGTGGTGGTGCAGGCCCGCAACTGCCAGCAGTGCCGGAATTGGGGCTTTGTCTGGACTGATACCCCGATCGCTCAAAATGATGATATTCACCCCGGAGGCGATCGCGCTGTCTGCTGCTGCAAAAACTTCTTCTAAGGCTTGTTCTAGACCTTTTACGCCGCTTTTGGGGTCAAACAAAATCGGTAGTGTAATCGACCGGAAATTGCCCTCATTTACGTGTTGCAGCTTAGCTAATTCTTCATTGCTGAGAATTGGCGTTTTCAGTTCAATCAAATGACAGCTTTCCGGTTCCGGTTTGAGCAAATTGCGTTCAGCGCCGATCGTAGTTTCGGCAGAAGTTACAATTTCTTCGCGGATAGAATCAATTGGCGGATTGGTAACTTGAGCAAACAACTGCTGGAAGTATTCGTAAAGCAGTTTTGGCCGGTTGGAAAGCACCGCAAGTGGCGTATCCGCACCCATCGCGCCGACAGCTTCCACGCCATCTTTCGCCATCGGTGCTAACAGCAACCGCAGTTCTTCAAAGGTGTAGCCAAAGGCCATTTGCCGCTGCAATAATGTTTCGGGATGGGATTCTGCTACGGCCGGCGCATCTTTCAGTTTGGCGATTTCGACCATGTGCTTGTCGAGCCACTCGCGGTACGGGTGTTCCGAGGCAATTTGATGTTTAATTTCCTCGTCAGAGACGATGCGGCCTTCCTCAGTATTTACCAGGAACATCCGCCCTGGTTGCAAGCGACCTTTTGATACAATTCGTTCTGGGGCGATGGGCAAAACTCCGGCTTCCGATGCCATAATTACCAAGTCGTCTTTGGTAACGCAGTAGCGGGAAGGGCGCAAACCGTTGCGATCGAGCACGGCCCCGATCGATGTACCATCGGTAAATGCGATCGAAGCTGGGCCGTCCCAAGGTTCCATCAAGCAAGAATGGTATTCGTAGAAAGCTTTTTTCTCGTCACTCATGGACTCGTGGGCTGTCCAAGGTTCGGGAATCATCATCATTACAGCGTGCGGCAAAGAACGCCCGGCCAAATTCAGCAATTCCAAAGCATTGTCAAAAATCGTCGAGTCGCTGCCTTCGATATTGATTAAATTGGGGATTTTCTTTAAGTCATCGCCGAATAGTTCCGACTCAAACAGCGATTGTCGCGCGTGCATCCAGTTAATGTTGCCGCGCATCGTGTTAATTTCGCCGTTGTGGGCGATGTAGCGGTAAGGGTGCGATCGTTCCCAGCTCGGAAAAGTATTCGTGCTGAAGCGCGAGTGAACCAGGGCTAGAGCGCTTTCCATGTCGGGGTCGTGCAGGTCGGGATAGTAATCGCCGACTTGCACCGGCATTAACATACCCTTGTAGACGATCGTCCGGCACGAGAGAGTGGAATTGTACCAGTAGGGGTCTGTGTTAGTCCTGCGGATGGCGTTGTGAGCCCGTTTGCGGATGACGTACAGTTTCCGCTCGAAAGCCGCCTCGTCAATACCTGCGGCCCGCCGGAGGAACACTTGCTGCATGAAGGGTTCGCTAGATTTGGCGGTGTCGCCGAGGGACGAGTTGTCGGTGGGAACATCGCGCCAGCCGAGCACTTGTTGGCCTTCTTCGGCGGCGATTTCCTCAAAAATGCGTTTGCCGTTTTCGCGTTCAGTTCGATTTGGCGACGAGTAAATCGCGCCAACGCCGTACTCGCCGGCTTCGGGAAGTTCGATGTTTAGGCCCGCCGTTACTTTTTTGAGAAACTTGTGGGGTATCTGCATCAAAATCCCCGCCCCGTCTCCGGTGTTGGGTTCGCAGCCGCACGCGCCTCGGTGGTCGAGGTTCAAGAGGATTGTCAGTGCCTGCTCGACAATTTCGTGGGATTTGTTACCCTTCATGTGTACGATGAATCCGACTCCGCAAGCGTCGTGCTCGAACTGCGGATCGTACAGGCCTTGCTTTTGTGGCAGTCCGTTGTTGTTCATTTTGATGTGTCTCTCAAAGTGGTGAAAAGATGTTGATCTAGAGTAGATGGTGGGATGCCGATCGATCTAGTATCATTTATTATAGGTGGATCTACTGCATTGGGTAGATGCACGAAAAAATCAAAGCTGATGCGATCGAGCTAGCGTGAAAAAATAGTTACAGCCGATGAGTTAACTATGGAACCCGAAAATCTAAAGATTTATGCTTAAACACTCTTCAATTATTAGCGCGTCTCCTGAGATTATGGGCGGAACTCCAGTATTTGCTTGTACTAGGGTTCCAGTACAAACACTTCTGGACTATCTGAAAGCAGGAGAATCAATTGATGATTTTTTGGATGGATTTCCAACTGTGACTAAAGAGCAAGTTATCGCCTTGCTGGAAGAGGCTGAAAGACAGCTTGTTGGTAATTAGATGATAAATTGATATTGGGATTTTTTTTTAACCGCAGAGAGCGCAGAGAGCGCAGAGGAAGAGAAGAGAGAGATGAGTAATAATGATTGAGATTGTAAAAAATGACACTGAAAGAATTAGAAAAACAACTCTTAGCCTTAACTCCCAGTGAAAAAACTCAGGCAATACAGCTATTAGCTCAAAGTTTAAGCAATACCTGGCAAGGAATTGAAAAAACTCCGGGCGTGTGTGGCGGCGATGCTAGAATTGCGAAGACTCGCATACCTATTTGGTCGATGGTAAATTATCGCCTTCTGGGTGCAAGTGATGTGCGAATTTTGCAAGACTTTCCTCATTTGAGTGCAGCAGATTTGGCAAATGCTTGGGCTTATGCTGAGGCACACCCAGAGGAAATTGAAGCAGCCATCGCTAGAAATGAGGAAGATTAACAAATGGTGCGTCTTTATGCAGATGAAAATTTTCCACTGGTAATCGTGGAATTACTGCGAATTTGTGGTCACGATGTTTTGACAGTGCAGGAAGCTGGAAATGGTGGACTGGGGATGCCTGATGAAGATGTGTTAGCTTTTGCTATTAACCACAATCGAGCTGTTTTGACGCGCAATTGGGATGATTTTAGACACCTACACCGTTTGCAACCCGATCATAAAGGTATCATTATTTGCAAAGAAGATTTGAATATTGAGAGACAAGCTACACTGATTAATGAAGCTATTTCTACTGTCGAAAATCTCACAGGTAAATTGATTCGGGTAATTCGTCCACCAAGCGTGAAAACAAGCTGATTGCTCAACAACTACCCCAGCAGATTATAATCGACCTTAGAGAAGTATTAGCATTAGCCACAAAAGTGGAGTCGCCATAATCTCCCGACAAATATACCGATTCCCTATGCAATTTTTCTCAACCGCTCAATCCTCGATCGCCCATCAAGCCTATAATAACTTTATGGCGTTGTTAGTGCGACTGTATCCTCAGCGTCTGGGCGACATCCTCCATCAGCATTTTGCCTTCTCAACAGCGATGAATCTTTCTGAAAAATTGCAACAAGTCGATCGACTCAAAGCCTGGTTGGATAGCTTTCGTCCGCTTTCTCCCACCCTGGTTGCAGAATTGAAAAAACTCTACGATGTTCGGTTCACCTATCATTCTAATGCGATCGAGGGAAACACCTTAACGCAACGCGAAACCGAATTAGTCCTCGAAACCGGCATTACTGTCGGTGGCAAAACTTTGCGCGAACACCTAGAAGTCATCGGGCATCGAGATGCGATCGACTACATTGAAATGCTAACGCGATCGGACACCGCGATCGGTGAATGGGAGATTAAACAAATTCACAACTTAATTATAAGGGCGATCCTCTTCGAGGGCTTCGCTAACGCCCCGGAGGAAGCTGGACGCTATCGGCAGTTAGATGTCAAAGCCGCCGGTACTGAATACCTCTATCCGCCTCATTATTTGCTTTCGGGTTTGATGCCGGAATTTATCGAATGGCTCAACAGTGATAAAATCAAATCGTTACATCCGCTAGAGTTTGCAGCCGAAGCACATCTTCGCTTTGTTTCGATTCATCCATTTCGGGATGGTAACGGACGGACGGGACGGCTATTGATGAATCTCCTGCTGTTGCGGGCTGGATATCCCATTGTCATTATCTCTAACCAGGTGCGTGCTGCCTACATCGATGCGATCGCAGAAGCACAGCAGCAGGGTTCTGGGATTGATCCCCTCCTCGATCTTATTGTAGATGCGGCCCGATACTCGCTGATCGAAACCTTGCAAATCCTAGCAACCGCTAGCGATAGCCTGGGTCAAGGGCTGCCTTTCTATCAAGAGATGCTAGAATTTTTGCAGCAGCAGTCTCAAGAGCTGGATTAGGATTCACCTTTAATAAATATTCAAGAACCAGCCGCCACAGATAAAGATTTGATGTAGATTGGGGCGATCGAACCCATAACAGGTGACAACTACTATGGTGCTTTTGCTATGGTTGTTAAGGCAGGTCGATCGGGCTGAGCACAAATCTTGCAAAACTCTACAGTCGGCTAACCAGTCCCCGCAGGTGGGCTTCGGTTTTAACTATAGATTAGTTAATCTCAAAAAACAACGTCGTTTACCAAAGGATTCAGCAAGCAATCCTCAAGGAGTGAAAATCATGGTTCAGATTCAAGAAATTTCTCAAGTATCTACCCTGCACGCACCTGCAGCACCCAACGGAGTAGCCGCTACAGAATTGCGGCCTTGGGGCTCATTTACGACTCTAGAAGAAGGCCCAGGATATAAAATTAAGCGGATCGAAGTTAAGTCTGGACACCGCCTCAGCCTGCAAATGCACCACCACCGCAGCGAACACTGGATTGTGGTTTCTGGTACTGCAAAAGTTACTTGCGGCGAAACTGAACAAGTTCTGTTTACCAATCAGTCTACCTACGTTCCTCAGTGCACTTCTCACCGTCTGGAAAATCCGGGAGTTATCCCCCTGGTTTTAATTGAGGTGCAGAATGGCGAATATCTCGGAGAAGATGATATTATCCGCTTTCAAGACGATTATGCTCGTAATGAAAAGGCTAAGTAACTCAAGTTGCTAAAGATATAGGGGTAAGGTGCGCTGCGGCGCACCCTACATTCTCCGGGTAAGGTAGAGGGCTAGGCACACTCTACATTTTCAAAACTTAACATTACTTCCCAATTATCAATTACCAATTACCAATTACTCATAATGATTCATCTGAGCAAAACAGCAGCAACAGAAGTAACGCGCCTCAAGTCGAAGCATCCGAACCCCAATGCTTTATTTCGTCTGGGCGTGGAATCGAGCGGCTGCTCCGGTTTGTCTTATACAATGGCATTTGACGATGGGCCAGCCCCAGAAGACGCTGTATGCGAGTCGGAGGGAATTTCCGTTGCGATCGACCCCCAGCACTTAAAATATCTCAATGAGCTCACCTTGGATTATTCAGAAGACTTGATGGGCGGAGGTTTCCGATTTCACAATCCCAATGCCGCCCAAAGCTGTAGCTGCGGCAACTCCTTTTCTGCCAAGGAATAACCAACCTGTAGGGTGCGTCAATCGATTTTAGATTTTAGATTTTAGATTTTAGATTGACTTGCGCGAGATAAATGCGGGGGCTTGAGGATTTGCGATTTGCGATTTGGGATTGATTCCACGGATAAATCACGTGGCGGGTACCACCTTTGAAATTCTTGGTCAGTTGCAGAGAATCCTTCAATTCTAAAATCTAAAATAGATTGACGCACCTGACCAAATAAGCAATAACCAATATGATTTAGAGTGCGTCAGTTGCAGATAATTATAAAATCTAAAATCTAAAATCTAAAATCTAAAATCTAAAATCTAAAATCTAAAATCTAAAATCTAAAATCGTATGATGACACTCAAAGACTTAGAAAAAGTCCAAAAAACCTTCAAAGAAGCCGGTCAAGACTACCAAGTTGAACTAGAAAGCGGGAAGATTATCATTGTGGGCCCGTCAGACATTGTATCTAGTGAAATTGGCATTCGCTTGAGTGCCTTTCTCTTTGTTTGGGTGAATCCCCGCCGTTTGGGTCGAGTTTTTGACTCTGCAGGGGGCTTTATTTTACCTGATGCTAACCTCACAGCCCCTGATGTTTCTTTTGTCCGCGCCGCACGTCTCAGGCAAAGTCCCCGTTATTTCGGAGAATTAGTCCCCGACTTGGTAGTAGAAATTAAATCACAGAGCGATCGCATTAAACCGCTCCAAAAAAAGATTCATAATTTCCTAGAACTCGGAGCGCAAGTAGGAATTTTGATCGATCCAGATGAAGAAACTGTAACAGTTTATCGTCAGGAAGGTGAACCGATTGTGTTGGGAAATGAAGATATTTTGACTGTCCCCGAACTTTTCCCTGGTTGGGAATTGCCAATTGCTGAACTGTGGCCGCCAATTTTTACTGAAGCAGAAACTCAAACTGAAGCCTAATAAAGTTTATGCAGGTTTTACATAGCCAGAAATGCGAAAGGGAGCATCTCACCTTTGCAGCCCTCCGCTAGAAATTGGAGTTTTGAGGCAGGAGGCAGGAGGCAGGAGGCAGAAGGAAAGAGGAAGAAGGAAAGAGGAAGAAGGAAGGAGGAAGAAGGAAGGAGCCAGAAGAAGGAAGGAGCCAGAAGAAGTATTTTTACAAATATGAGATGCTCCCAATGCGAAAAGCCTCTCTTCTCTTCCTCTGTGTCCTCTGCGCTCTCTGCGGTTAAATAATTCCTATGCAACCGTAAACGATATGAGTGCAATGGAAAAGCTTTTAATCAAGCTGGTGTACCGAGAATAGTCCACTGCATTAACTGCTGCCACTCGGCAGATTGAGCTAATAAATCTGCATCCAATTCATTTCCCGCATCCTGCGAAAACTCGGCGAAAGCTTCCGCCCAATTAATTACTGTTTCCACAGGCAAATAAGGCGTATAATTCCAAGAACGCTGCAAAAACTCTATCATCTCAACAGAATGACCGGTGCGGTACAAATACCAAGCAATCCACACTAAGGTACTGTACTTAATTTGCTTTTCCAACAAACGTATTTTAGCCGGCAACTCCGGGCGGGCAAAAAAATTGTCCATCACTGCGGCGAGGGATTTAGCCTGCGGTAAACCTTTGTACATGGCGCTTTGTTCGTGCTGGCGGTAGCAAACAGTTACTTGCTGCAACCACTCTGCTTCGCATCCCATTAAGGCTAAACGCAGCACTAAATCTGTATCTTCCGCTGGGGGAAATCGAGGATCAAATCCGCCGGCGCGCTCTAACCAGTGACGGCGAAATACCATCGCGCTGGGTAATACTGGTTTCCACCGCAGCCACATTTCTAAGTCTAATTTAGGAACATTTTGCCAGGGTTTGACATCTTTTAGCGGTTCGCCTATACTATTAACTAGACGCCAGCCGCTGTGAACTATTCCTAGATTTTGTCGCGCTGCAAATACAGCCATTTGTGCTGATAATTTGTCGGGGAAAAAGTAGTCGTCAGCATCAAGAAAGGCGATAAATTCTCCTCGCGCTAGCTCGATGCCGTGATTTCTGGCAATCGAAACTCCTTGATTTTGTTGGTGAATGTAGCGAATTCGATCGCCATATTTCTCTAAAACTAATCTAGTGTCATCTTTGGAGCCGTCGTCTACTACAATAATTTCCCAGTTAGTATAGGTTTGGTGCAGAACGCTATCGACGGCTTGGCCGACGTAATCCGCACAGTTGTAAGCCGGAATTACTACGCTCACCTGCGGGGTGCGATCGATCGTAACATTACTCATAATTAATTATCTTAAATTCGATTGCGTCTTTATTTTACAATGAGCGTAGGGTGCGTCAGGAACTGACGCACCCAGCAAGGGGTTATTGTGTTCATTAATTTGGGTTCAAGAATTTGCCAGGGTAAGTTGTCGTGAATGGAGTAAATCTTGGGGGCGAATTGCTGAAGGGTGGCGATCGCCTTTTACCTTCAAATACTTGTCAGCTATTTGTAAAACCTGTTCGGGATTGGCTGGCTTGCTCAAAAAATCGGAAGCACCGGTCAATTTCGCCCGCGTGCGGTCAATTATACTGTCTTGACCGGTCAAAAACACGATCGGAGTTTCGCGAAAAGCAGGTGTCTTTCGCAAAAAATTGCACAAAGCAAAGCCGCTTGTCTTCGGCATCACCACGTCCATAAAAATTAAAGCAGGCTTCTGTTTGGAGATGATGCCCACTCCCTGCATCGGGTCTTGAATTTTTAGGACTCGATACCCCGCCGGCAATAAAATTTGCTCTAAAAATTCGCATACTGTCGGACTGTCATCGATACAAGCAATCAAAGGGCGACCCGGCCCTGCGATCGCCGCGGCCAGGCGCCACTGTTCTATAGGCGACGGCAAGTCTGGGACTGTTCGGAAATTTACTAAACCCTGCTTGATGTAATTAACTAAAGCGCGAGTTGCTACTGTCACGCACTGCTTTTTCTTAAATGCAATATCCCAAAGAGTATTCTCGCCGTTGAATACGTTAGCTAATGCGATCAAAGAATTAGAACTAAATCGATTTTCCTGTAAATGGGCCGACGCTTTTAAAAGTGGTGCTTGTTCTGGATCTACCAGCCACAAACCCATTGCTTTCCACTTCTGCCAAATTTCTTCTGTACAACACAGAACTTTCTCTACTTCTGTTAAAGACAGCAGCAAAGAAGAGGTAATGGTAGAAAAATATTTCTGGGACGGACGCCACTCCCGGCGCAAACCCGATTGACCGATCAGAGCAAATAACACTTCCGAAAGGCTGGTGTGGACGATCGCCCTAGCTTGTTCCAGACTCATTTCGCTGGCTGCTATCCCTCGCTGAAGCAGTTGATATTCCCACAGTTCTCCAGCATCGAGGTCTCTGAGATCCACTTGAAAGTTTCGACAGTGTTGCCCGATCGCCCTGTACCAGCGCCTCGCTCTGTGCGCTCCTCCTGTGGCATAAACCAAACTACCCTGAAAAAAGTAAAGCTGCCACTGTTGTTCCCCTTGCTCTAACACCAGTTTCCCCGTTGCTTGTTTCTGGCTGAGTACAGCCAGAGTATGGGACAACATTTTGTATCCGATTGCGGTAGCAGACATATCAACTCGCATCCCCTGTACTCTGTTTGTACCATTATAGAGCTGCTGAGTTTTGAAAGATAACAGTAATATTACTGAATTTGGGTTAAGAAACACCACTAATTGTGCGAATTTAACCCTCTTAGGGAGTGATTACCCTCGGTAGTTTTAGCCATGAGGATGTAACGCCTATTTGCACTATTAACTAATAACTAAAATACTATTTTTGACTAATAACTAATCGCCCTCGCTATCTGTGGGAGGTACTGGATCGTAACCTCCTGGATGAAAAGGATGACATCGCAAAATCCGCTTAACTGCCAACGAGCTGCCGCGGGCGGGCCCAAATCTTTCTATTGCTTCGATCGCGTATTGCGAACAAGTTGGCTGAAATCTACAGGCGTTAGGCAGGTAAGGAGAAATCCCCATTTTGTAGCCTCGGATTAATCCGATCAGCAATATTTTCACAATTTTTACCTCAGCGATTGATTAGATTAATAGGTCAATCTCGTCCCGTACCGCTGTAAGCTAGGTGAATCTAGGGGATTCCCAGCGGTTAGAGTTCCGCCAACTTTTCCTGTACCAATTATACCTTTTTTCATCTTTATTTTAGATACTTAAAGCACAATTTGAGGAGATAATATGGTACTTGTCTCTGAGTTCGCTACTTGACCGATACCTAAAAAATTACCGTCTCGATCGTAAACCTGCAAGGCATAGGGAGGTTGGGGTATGGGGTTGTGGGGGGGATGGTTGCTACTTTCCTCATAGGGCCCGATGATCGGCGTTTCGGGAATCGGGAGGCGCTGTCCTTGAAACCAGCGTTTGGTATATTCAGGGGAAAGGACGATCGCGCCTAAATGTCCCAAAACCGCCGATGGCAAAATTGGGCAGAATTTATCCTCCTGCAATTGCAGTTCCAATTGTTCAAAAGTTAGACTTTCCTCGATCGAAAAACCGCTACTTTCGGTGCGAGTCAAACAAGCCAAAGTACCGCCTGTATTCAACACCGCCCCCAAATCCCGCGCGATCGCCCGAATGTAAGTACCCGCCCCGCAGGCGATCGACAAATCCAATTCAGGAAAATCCCCCGGCCGCCAATCCAATATTTCCAGCCGAAAAACCTCTACTTTCCTAGCAGCAACTTCCACAGTTTCGCCTTTTCTAGCTAACTCATAAAGGCGTTTTCCTCCCACCTGAACCGCACTAAAACTCGGCGGAAATTGCTCGATTTTTCCTAGGAATTTTGGGAGTGCAGCTTGCACTTGTTCCAAACTTAACTCTGGCACCGGTCGAGAATGGATAATTTCTCCTTCTAAATCGTCAGTAGCAGTAGTTAAGCCAAAGCGAATTGTGCCTCGGTAAGCTTTATTGTGTTGGAGAAATTGCAGCAGTCTGGTTGCTTTGCCCAGGGCGATCGGCAAAACGCCAGTCACAGCAGGATCTAGGGTTCCTCCGTGTCCGACTCGCTTGAGTTTCAATAGCCGGCGCACTCGCCCCACGCAGTCGTGAGATGTCATGCCCGCAGGTTTGTTGAGATTGAGAAAACCGTCAGTAGTCATTAGTCAGTAGTCAGTAGTCAGTAGTCAGTAATCATTAGTCAGTTGTTATTGGTTATTTGTTATTTGTTATTTGTCATACCCAATCCTGCTTAAATAACTTTCTCTATCTTAGTTTGCGGAGGCAGACTTCGTTTGTGTAGTTTGAGGTCAAAAGCGGTTTCAAGCACCGAGTCTCATAAAATGGTTAGCAAACCCGGATTTTGTATCAGTCAACCGTCAACCGTCAACCGTCAACCGTCAACCGTCAACCGCCAACAGTCAACCGTCAACAATTCCCAATTAAAGAATAAAGTCTGCCTGAGTGATTGAAGTGCGGGTAACTCCGAATAAAGTAGCCAGAGTTTCCTTGGTGCTTGTAAGCTGAATAATTGTACTCGGCGAAGTTCCGGTTCCAGCGGAAATGGTGAGTTCGCCAAAAGTAAGGCCGGCAGCCAAGCGAATCCGATCGGTACCATCAGTAAAATCTGTAATCACGTCCCCGTCTGCCAAACGCCCGATCGCAAAAGTATCGTTTCCGGCGCCGCCAGTTAAACTATCTCGGCCGCGATCGCCCGATAAACAGTCATTGCCGATGCCACCAAACAGCGAGTCATCGCCGGCACCTCCAAAAAGCGAGTCATCGCCCGCGCCACCCAACAAAGTATCGGTGTCTTGGTTGCCAAACAGCAAATCATTACCCTCCTCGCCCAGCATTGAGTCAGAACCTTTGCCGCCGTAGAAAGTATCGCCGCCGGCGCCGCCCAAAACGCTGTCGCGGCCCGCACCGCCGAACAGCAAATCATTGCCAACGTCGCCCAGCAGTGAGTCATCGCCGTCGCCGCCGTAGAGGGAATCGTCTGCGGCTAAGCCAAAAATGCTGTCAGGGCCTCCTAAACCAAATATCAAGTTAGCGCCCGCAGTACCTCTGAGGGAGTCGGGGCCGCTGGTGCCGCGAGTGCCACCAGGTGCCCCTCCGGGACTGGTACCGCCAGGTGCCCCTCCGGGACTGGTACCGCCGGTGGGGGTTGGGGTTGTGACGGGAATTGGTCGAATTGGCACTGCTGGTGGCATGATTCTGAAGATGGGTAGAAATTTGCCATTCTAACTTAGCCTAAAACCGGAAGTTATATGCTCGCCAACCGCCGAGATGAGAAATATCGATCGCATCCGCCACAGCATAAGGTTCGCACAAAAAGCCCTGCACCGTCGAGCCGTCCTCCAAGACCAGCGTACCAATTCCCAAGGGCGGGGGAATTTTAGCGACAAATCCGCCGAAAGCCGCGATCGACAACTCCCAAACTTCCACCTCGATCGCGCTACCGCCCTCTATCTGACGCACCAATCCCGGCTTGCCCAGAGCATTACCCGTCAAAGCGTACAGCTTGTAAATCGGGCTGGTACGGCAGGCGCGAACCAAAATGCCTCCCCCCTCAATTAATTGATAATTCAGCGGCTCACCGCTCAAATGAGCGCCAACTACGGCTATTTTGACTCGTCCTTCTGAGGAATATTTGGCTGGGATGGCGGGTTCCGGGAGGGTTGGCAGCGGCAGACCGGTTGCGCCCAAAGTTCCCCCCAAGCTAGCGTGGAAAGCAGATCCCAGGCTGCAGAGCGATAAATCGTGCCACGCTGGAGCCATCAGTGTCAATCCTGCGGGCAATCCGCTGCTTTGAAACCCGCTGGGAACTGCGATCGCGCACAAATCGAGCAAATTCGCAAAGTTCGTGTAGCGCCCCAGATTGGTGTTGAGCGCGATCGGCTCGGCTGCAACTTCTGCGACAGTATAAATCGTACCTGTCGTGGGTACCGCCAACACATCCATTGACTGCCACTGAATTTCTGCAAGCTTGCGGAGTTCTGCCAACCGGTACGATGCGCGGTAGGCAGAGACGGCATCGTAGCGTTTGCCGCCGCTGATAATTTCGTAGACGATCGGATCGATATCCTCTGGGTGCGCGTCGAGGAAATCGCCGATCGCGGCCAACCTTTCTGCTACCCAAGGCCCGCCGTAGAGCAGTTCGGCAGCATCCGCAAAGGGTTTGAAGTCAATAGGTGCGATCGTGCAGCCCAATGATTGCAAGCGCACCAGAGCCTCTCGGTAGCGCTGTTCGGCTTCTGCATTCCCAAAAAATTCGAGTTCGCCGTCTCCGGGAACTCCCACCCGCAAGCGGGATAAATCCGGCAAAACTTTCGTTTCAGGGCGACGAGAAAACGCATCCTCAGCGTCAAAACCGCTGGCTACTTGCAGCACGGAGGCCGCATCCGCACAGGTGAGAGCGAACACAGAAACGCAATCGAGCGATCGCACTGCCGGCAGTAAGCCGCGAGTGCCGATCGAGCCGCAACTGGGCTTCAGCCCGACAATGTTGGTAAAAGCAGCGGGAACCCGCCCCGATCCTGCGGTATCGGTACCCAGAGCAAAACTCACCAATCCGGCGGAGACTGCTGCGGCGGAACCCGAACTCGATCCGCCCGGAATGTAGCGCCGATCGAACGGATTGCGACAAACTCCATAGGGCGTGCGGGTTCCCACTAATCCTGTGGCAAATTGATCCATGTTTGTTTTGCCGATCGCGATCGCACCTGCCGCGCACAAACGCTCTACGACTGCGGACGATCGCGCTGGAGTGCGAGCAAACGCAGGACATCCCGCCGTAGTCGGAACGCCCGCCCAATCGAGATTATCTTTGATCGCAAAAGGTATTCCGTAGAGCGGCAATTGTTGCGGGTCTAGGTTTTCCAAGGCTTTGGCCCGTTCGAGGGTTTCTGCCTGTGGTGCTAAATAAATCCATACTGCCGGATCTGCATAGCGTTCGATCCGATCGTACACGCTGGCGATCGTATCTGCAGGCGCGATCGAGCCTGTGCGGTAGCGATCGAGCAGTGAATGAATGTCAAGACTGTTGCTGTAGTTAAATTTTTCCATAGTGCACGGTCAGTCGATTTTAGATTTTAGATTTTAGATTTTAGATTGAAGATTTGACTTCATATCATTTCTGGTTATATGAGGATGATTTAACCGCAGAGAACGCAGAGAACGCAGAGGGAGATCGGAGAGAGATGAATAATTCCAATGCTAACGGATTTGACTTCACAGGCTGTGTTAGGCGATCGTTATTACAAATAGGATGTTAGTTTACCGCATTGTCGATCGTACTTGCATCTAGTCTAGGGAGCGAAGTATTCCTTGAGAAATATTCAACCCTGACCTTGCGGGTTTCGTCTTTTTGTGCAGGTAAACTTCGCGATTTCCCATCGCCCCATCTCATTGCCCGGTTTAATCTTCCAAAAATTTTAATTTTACTTCGAGAAAAACGGTTTTTTGTAACATTTTACACATTTTCGCATCAAGTTTGCTGTTAGGGTTTGAAGCGTAGCAATCTAGTAGGATTGCACGCTACAGTATGCTTACCTTTAAAAAAGCTAAGTGCATTGCTGTTACCAACAGTCTCGAATAACTCCTTGGGTTGCAAACAGGACTTATACAGACAAAAAACGAAAAATTTAACCGCTTCTAGGGTTCCGATTTGAATCAGTTTCTAAGTCAGCTTAGACAGTTCAAGTGCTGGTCCGAGAGAAGCAGACTGGTTCTCCCAATATTTGATTAATTTGAGGGAAACACTAGCCAGTTACACGGCGGGATAAAAGCCCGGGAGAAACGCGATCGGTCATCAAGACTCGGTTCGTTAGCTCTCGGGCTTTATCCTTGTATATCAGGGGGGTTTGCAGAAGCTAAGGAAGCCAAAGAAGGTGCAAAAGCTCGATCGACATATTCACCTCTAACCAGCAACCAGAATATGCTATGAATATCCGATATTCCTCGCCCAAAATAACGCGATCGCCCTTATCCTACTGCGCCATATTTTTCATCACCTTGTTTTTCGCTGTCGGCTGCGTCAACCCGGCAATTTATATCAAAACCACGACAGAAAGCGAAGCAGCTTCTTCAGTAAGTGCTAACGCAGTTCGCCTCGGATTCAGCGCGTGGCCCGGCTGGTTTCCTTGGCAAATTGCCAAAGAGCAAAAGATATTTGAAGCTAACAATGTTGCTGTAGACTTAAAATGGTTTGACGGCTACTTAGAATCGATCAGCACCCTCACAGCAGGACAGATAGATGCTAACAGCCAAACCCTCGGCGATACAGTAAACTCAATATCCGGCGGCGCCGACCAAGTAATTGTTTTAGTCAACGACAACTCGACGGGAAATGACAAAGTGATTGTCGCCGAAGGCATCAATTCCGTTGCCGATTTAAAAGGTAAAAAAGTTGCAGCCGAAGAAGGTACAGTCGATCACTTTCTATTACTGTTAGGGCTGAGAAGAGCAGGTTTATCAGTGCAGGATATTCAATTTATACCGCTGGAAACAGGCAAAGCTGCGGCGGCTTTCGTCGGAGGGCAAGTCGATGCGGTGGCAGTATTTGCGCCGTTTACCACGCAGGCATTAAAACGATCGAACAGCAAGGAACTGTTTAGTTCCAAAGATTTTCCGGGGGCGATTTCCGACCATTTGGTATTCACCCGAAAGTTTATCGGCGAACACCCCGATCGAGTACAAGCCCTGGTCAATTCATGGTTTGCAACATTGGAATACATGAAAGCAAACAAAGAGAAATCTTACGAGATTCTAGCCAACCGCGCCGGAGTTAGCGTTGAGGAATACAAAGAATATGAAAACGGCACGAAGATATTCACGATCGAAGAAAACTTGAAAGCCTTTCAACCGGGAAATGACATGACATCATTGCAGTTTGCGGCGGCAGAAATGACTAAATTTCTCGTCGATGTAAATTTAGCCAAAACCCAACCAGATATCAGCACTTTATTTGACGATCGTTTTATAAAAGCTTATGCCGAAGGTAAAAGCTAAAAGGCAGAATTTACAATTTTGCAGACACAAAAATTTTTCAACAATATTATTTTTTTGAATATAGCGGTTCTCAAAAAAGTGAGGTATGCCCTATGCCCTATGCCCTATGCCCTATGCCCTATGCCCTATGCCCAGTCGTACCTCATCTTTCTGAGAAAAATTATACCAAAAAGCTACTCCAATTACTCGACAAACCGTTCCGCAATTAAATCATGCCACCAAATCCCGAACGCCGATCGATCCAATCCCACCTCAAGCAAAAAAGCCTAAATCCCACCGTTTTCTGGCGGATTGCGGAAGAGATACCACAACCCCTCAATATTGGGTTAACGGTGACATCGATCGCACTGCCGCTGCTGGTGTGGTGGCTAGTAACAACCTTCGCCAACGTAGACCCCAAATTTTTGCCTTCCCCCGGCAAAGTTTTAGAGGCATTTGGCCGGCTGTGGAACACTCGCGAACTTTTGAAAGACACGGTAGCGAGTTTGTGGCGGGTGGGAGTTGGCTTTCTGTTCGCCTTGGTTTTTTCCATACCCATTGGCGTGCTGATGGGCAGTTTTGCCAGTATTCGCGCCTTGCTGGAACCCATGTTCGGCTTGATGCGATATATGCCCGCACCAGCATTCATTCCCCTGCTAATTCTCTACTTGGGAATCGGCGAAGAACCCAAAATAATGCTGATATTTATCGGCGTCTTTTTCTTCAATTCGCTGATGGTAATGGATACAGTCAAGTTTGTTCCAAAAGACTTGATCGAATCTACTTATATGTTAGGTGGGAATCGCTGGGAAATCCTCACTCAAGTTATTTTTCCCCACGTTTTGCCGGGAATTCTTGATGCTAGCCGCATCAACCTAGCTGCGGCTTGGCAATTGGTAATCGTGTCGGAATTGATTGCCGCCACCGAAGGCTTAGGCCGCCGGATCAGCGTCGCCGGTCGATTTCTCCGAACCGATGAAATTTTTGTGGGGCTGATTGTCATTGGGGCGATCGGACTGGGTTTTGACTTGCTTTTTCAATATCTGCTGCGGGTTTCTTGTAAATGGTCAAGTCAGAAACAGTAAGCAGATGTTATACAAATCAGTGTTAAAAACTCTTATCGTACTCGGCGGTTGAAACCGCTTCTACACAAACGAAGTCCGCCTTCGCGGACTAAAGAGTTACTAACGAGGATTTGGTGTTAGAAGGCAGAATGGTATCATTTTTTTACTTACAATACAGAGGATAAACTCATGTTTCTGCAAATCAACAATCTGCACAAAAACTTTGAAACGAAAAAGGGTAAATTAGTTGTCCTCAAGGACATCAATATGAGCATCAAGCAAGGCGAATTTATCTGCGCGGTAGGCGCATCCGGTTCGGGCAAATCTACTCTGTTGAGGCAGATTGCGGGATTGGACAAGCCGACAACAGGGGAAGTGAAAATTGACGGCAAGGAAGTTGTTTCGCCTGGCCCGGATCGAGGTATGGTATTTCAGCATTACACTCTTTATCCTTGGATGAACGTGCAGGAAAATGCCGAGTTTGGTCTCAAACTTCAAGGCGTTTCCAAGAAAAAGCGGCGCGAACAAGCGAGCTATTATTTGAATGTGGTAGGATTGACGCAGTTTGCTTCGTCGCTGCCGAAGGAATTGTCGGGCGGGATGAAACAGCGGGTGGCGATCGCCCGCGCCCTCGCTTCTGAACCTAAAGTGTTATTAATGGATGAACCTTTCGGCGCCTTGGATATCCACACTAAAGAATCGATGCACGAATTCATGCTGGATTTGTGGCGTCGCACTGAGATTACAATCTTTATGATTACCCACGATGTCGAAGAAGCGGTGTTTCTTTCCAATCGGATTTATGCTTTGGGCGCTCGTCCCGGTACAGTGAGAAAGGAAATGTCGATTAATTTGCCCGATCGCACTCCCAGCGTTAAACGCCACGCCAAATTCCACGATTACCGCGACGAACTCATGGATTTGATGCGGAAACACGGACAGGAAGCAGTTGCAATGGCTGCTTAAATAGAAATAGGTTTGTATAGCCTTTCTCAGGTAAATGAGGTACTCCTGGGCATGGGGCATGGGGCATGGGGCATGGGGCATGGGCATAGGACTCTCCCCCATACCTCACCACGCTTGAAAACCGGTATAAATATTACTTTGGGCTCAGGCGGGTTGAGCAGCTAATATCATGTCCGGTTGAATAGTTATAATACTTTTGTCCCATCATGCCCGATGCCCTATTTGGCCGATGCCCGTATAGGATTTATAAGTAATTAACCGGACTTGATATAAGACATACTATTGTTTTATTTCGCTGACCTACCCAAATACATCAAGAGGAACTTATGGTGCAACTATCGATCGACACAAACTCACAAATTGATTCTGGCCTCGTATTAATCGAAGAAACCGTACCGGGCGGCGCGTACTGGTCGGGAGTCATCAAGCGGGGAAATACCCTGCGAATCACCGATTTAGAAGGCTCTCGCGGCGTTTCCATGCTGTGCTACAACGCCGACAATGCGATCGAACGTTTCAACGCAGCAGACACCGCCAAAATTCAATTCAACGCCTTTCTCAAACAAGGAATGGTGCTCTACACAGACATGGGGCGCATCCTATTTTCCATCACCCAAGACACCTCCGGCTGTCACGATTTGCTAGGAGGATGCAGCAACGCCATTAGCAATGCCAAAAAATACGGCGAAGGAGACTGGAAAAACTCCCGCGACAACTTCCTCAAAGCCCTAACTCGGTGGGGATTGGGCAAAAAAGATATCATGCCCAACATCAACTTATTTACTCGCATTGCCGTCAAACCAGACGGCACGATGGAGTTTCGCGAAGGCTGCGAAAAACCGGGGAGTTTTATCGATTTGCGAGCCGAAATGAACGTATTGACAATTATCTCTAACTGCCCCCACATCCTGCATCCTGGTTCAATTTACGATCCAAAACCAATCCAAATTCAGATTGTGAAATCCCCCGCACCCGCACCAGACGACTTGTGTCGCACCGCCAACCCGGAAGCAGTGCGCGGGTTCATCAACACCGATGCTTTGTTCGTGCAATAGACCCGATTCCACAACTCAATCTTATCCGCATCAATCTGCGGTGAAAAATTCTGCACTTCCATCACAAAAAGTGAACCATGACTGCAACTACCCAACAAATCCTCGATCCAAAAACTGCAATTTATAACGAAGTTTTACCCGCCAGACATCCCTGGTCTCGTGTCATCAAAAAAGGACAGATTCTCCGCATTGTAGATTTAGGCGGCAATCAAGCAGTAGATTTTTTAGTTTACAATGCCGATGACCCGTCCGAACGCTACAGCGCCCCCGATACGATCGTCAATCAAGGCAACATCTTTGTCACTACAAACAGCCAACTCATTTCCAACGAAGGGCGAGCCATGATGACCATAATTGCTGACTCCTGCGGGCGGCACGATACCTCCGGCGGCGCCTGTAGCTGCGAGAGCAATTCGGTGCGGTTTGGACTAGATAAAAAATACCAGCACGCCTGTGTTGAAAATTTCCTCGCCGCAATTCTTCCCCACGGTTTGGGCAAGCGAGATTTAGTCAGCAATATCAACTTTTTTATGAATGTTCCGGTTAGCGAAGATGGCACGCTTGAAATTGTTGACGGCATCTCCGATCCGGGAAGTACAGTTGATTTGCGAGCAGATATGAACGCGCTGGTTGCTATTTCTAACTGCCCGCAAATGAACAATCCTTGCAATGCTTACAATCCTACGCCGATTCAGTTGATTGTTTGGGATGCGGTGTAAATGTAGGGTATGTACTGTTTCCGCACTCTTTTTAGGGCGGGCTAGAAGCCCACCCCACAAGAAAATTCACTCTTTGTGGAACAGGCAAGATGCCTGTTCTTCAGGATA
>NZ_JAUBTT010000005.1:0-117546 GCF_036705125.1 Microcoleus sp. B7-D4 | reverse complement strand
GTTTTAGGGCGGGCTAGAAGCCCACCCCACAACAAAAATTAATGTTTGTGGAACAGGCATCTTGCCTGTTCTTCAGGATAGTTTTAGGGCGGGCTAGAAGCCCACCCCACAACAAAAATTAATGTTTGTGGAACAGGCATCTTGCCTGTTCTTCAGGCTAGTACAAGATGTAACTAGATACCAATCAGCAATTACCTAAATGTTTAACAAAGTTTTGATTGCAAACCGCGGTGAAATTGCCTGCCGAATTATCCGCACGCTCGATCGCCTCGGAATTGCTTCGGTAGCAGTATATTCTGAAGCCGACGCCCATGCCAAGCACGTTTTCGCCGCCAGCGAAGCGGTTTGTATCGGTGCAGCCGCCGCAGCCGAGAGTTATTTGCGGTTCGATCGCATTCTCGAAGTTGCGCGCCAAACTAAAGCTCAAGCTATTCACCCTGGTTACGGCTTTTTGAGCGAAAATGCTGAATTTGCCGAAGCTTGTGCAAGCGAGAATATTGCATTTATCGGCCCGACTCCGAGTCAGTTGCGCTGCTTTGGATTGAAGCACACCGCGCGGGAAATAGCCGCTGCAAATCAAGTGCCGCTAACTCCCGGAAGTGAACTTTTAGCAAGTTTGGAGGATGCCCAAAAAGCGGCTGGGGCGATCGGCTATCCCGTGATGCTCAAAAGTACCGCAGGCGGTGGCGGCATTGGTTTGCAGGCTTGTTTTGGCGATCGAGATTTGGCAGAAGCATTTGAAAAAGTACAGCGTTTGAGTCAAAGCAATTTTAAACAAAGCGGCGTTTTTTTAGAGAAATACATTCAAACAGCCAGACACATTGAAGTCCAAATTTTTGGAGATGGCAAAGGCAATGTCATAGCCTTGGGCGAGCGAGATTGTTCGGTGCAGCGGCGCAATCAAAAAGTAATTGAAGAAACCCCCGCCCCTGGTATTAGCGACGAACAGCGAAATCACTTGTACCGTGCAGCAGTGCGGCTGGGAAAAGCGGTAAATTACCAGTCAGCGGGTACTGTTGAATTTGTATTTGATGTCGATGCGAAACAGTTTTATTTTTTGGAAGTCAACACGCGCTTGCAAGTCGAACACGGCGTTACTGAAACTGTCAACAACATCGACCTCGTTGAGTGGATGGTAAAACAGGCTTCGGGAGATTTGTTCCCCCTGGAAGAGTACCGTTATCAGCCGCAGGGACACTCAATTGAGGTGCGAATTTATGCGGAAGATGCCGGCAAGAATTTTCAGCCGAGTTCCGGGTTGCTGAATCAAGTTGCGTTTCCCGAAAACGTCCGCTGCGACAGTTGGATAGAAACCGGCACGGAGGTTACTCCTTTTTACGATCCGCTGCTAGCCAAAGTGATCGTTTGCGGGGATAATCGAACGCAGGCGATCGTAAAACTAAAAGCTGCTTTAGATGCCAGTGAAATAGCGGGAATTGAAACTAATTTAGATTACCTCCGCCAGATTTTGGACGATTCCCGATTCAGCCGGGGCGAACTGAGCACGCGCTTTTTAAACTCTTTTGAATACGCACCTTTAACGATCGATGTATTGGATGGGGGAACCTACAGCAGCATTCAAGATTATCCGGGGCGGATTGGCTATTGGGATGTTGGCGTGCCGCCTTCTGGACCGATGGATCATCTGGCATTTCGATTGGCAAATCGTTTAGTAGGAAATCCCGAATCGACAGCAGGATTGGAATTCACAGCTACAGGCCCAACTCTGCGCTTCAATGCTGATACAGTTATTAGTTTGACTGGTGCAACTATGAAGGGAACGCTAAACGGCGAACCGGTGCCGTTTTGGACAGCAATTCCCGTAAAAGCTGGCAGCATTCTCAAGTTAAAAGCCATTCAAGGCGACGGCTACCGCACTTATTTAGCAGTCAAACACGGCTTTAATGTCCCCGATTATTTGGGCAGCAAATCAACTTTTGTACTGGGCAAATTTGGCGGACACGCGGGCCGCACGCTGCGTCCGGGAGATGTGTTAAAACTCAACCAAACTGCAACTCTGGAAGCGGAAATATCTTTGCCTCCCGAACTAATTCCCACCTACAGCAATAATTGGGAAATCGGCGTTTTGTACGGGCCTCACGGCGCGCCGGATTTCTTTACTGAGTCAGACATCGAAATGTTTTTCTCCACAGAATGGCAGGTGCATTACAACTCGACGCGGACGGGCATTCGGCTGATCGGCCCGAAGCCCACCTGGGCGCGTCAAGACGGAGGGGAAGCGGGTTTGCACCCGTCTAACATTCACGATAATGCTTACGCGATCGGCACGATCGATTTTACGGGCGATATGCCTGTAATTCTCGGTCTTGACGGCCCGAGTTTGGGAGGTTTTGTCTGTCCTGCTACTATTGTGCAGTCGGAATTGTGGAAAATCGGACAACTGAAACCGGGGGACAGCATTCGCTTTCACTGTTTGAGTTTTGCTGAAGCTTTGCAGCGGGAATTAGCACAAAATAGGCAAATTGCTACTTTTAGTTTGCCTGTTTTTGGGGAAAATGCGGAGGAATTGCCCGCAGTTCCCGCTTCTCCAATTTTGCACGAAATTCCCCAATCTCCGGGACAGGTTGCTGTTACTTACCGTCAAGCTGGGGATAAATATATTCTAGTTGAATACGGCCCGTTGGTGCTGGATTTAAATTTGCGTTTTCGGGCGCACGCATTGATGGAACAGTTGAAAGCCAATCCGTTGCCGGGTGTTATCGAATTAGTGCCGGGAATGCGATCGCTCCAAATTCACTTTGAGGGCCGCCAGATTTCGCAACAGCAGCTAATGCAGGCGCTGATTGCGGCTGAGGCGGAACTTCCGGCGATCGAGGATTTGGAAGTGCCGGCGCGAATTGTGCACTTGCCTTTATCTTGGGAAGATGAATCGACGCTGTTGGCAATTGAAAAATATATGCAGTCTGTGCGATCGGATGCACCTTGGTGTCCCAGTAATATTGAGTTTATTCGCCGCATAAACGGGCTTGACAGCATCGAACAAGTCAGAGAAATTGTATTTAATGCTAGCTATTTAGTGATGGGTTTGGGAGACGTTTATTTAGGCGCGCCCGTCGCAACTCCCCTCGATCCGCGCCACCGTTTGGTTACTACTAAATACAATCCCGCCCGCACTTGGACTCCTGAAAATGCAGTGGGCATTGGTGGCGCGTATTTGTGCGTTTACGGGATGGAAGGGCCCGGAGGTTATCAATTTGTCGGCCGCACGGTGCAAATGTGGAATCGGTTCAAACAAACGGCGGATTTCCAGTCTGGTAAGCCTTGGCTTTTGCGCTTTTTTGACCAAATCAGATTTTATCCGGTTTCCCATGAGGAATTGCACCGCTGTCGGGAAGCATTTATCGAAGGGAAGTTTAAATTAAAGGTTGAGGAAATCACTTTTAGTTTGAGAGAATACAATGAGTTTTTGCATTCTATTGCGGGCAGTGGGGCTGAGTTTAAAGCGCAGCAGCAGGCCGCATTTAATGCAGAGCGCGATCGCTGGGCCGCATCCGGGGAATTTGACGCTGAAGCTATCGCAGAAGCCTCGGCGGATGTGGCTTCTGAAACAGCGGCGGAGGTTACTTTGCCGATCGGCTGTGAGGCTGTTGTCGCTCACGTTTCGGCCAATGTTTGGCAGGTGCTGGTTAATGTTGGAGATGCGGTTGCAGAGGGCGATCGGCTGTTAATTTTGGAAGCGATGAAAATGGAAATTGCTATTACTGCTGATGTTGCGGGCACTGTTGCCGAGTTGTTTTGTGAAAAGGGGCAAACGGTGACAGCAGGACAAATTTTAGCGGCTGTTCAACCGAATTAATCCCTCTGTTGTCACTTCGGGGAAAGTAGAAGCCGTTGGATAATTGGGGGATGATTTTGATTGTTTTGTGGGATGGGATATCGTAGCCAGTCAGGTGTATTTTCACTGAAGGCGGGACACCCTACAAGCATCATCATCAAATTGTGCAACCCCGGCTCAATTAATGAAGGTTTAGCAGCAGTTAGGGCTTCAAAAGGGTGGGGATATATCAATCAAGCAGGCTAGTGGGCGATCGCCCCCAAGTTTCCGCTGTCGGCAGTTTTTCAGAAGGCTTAGCCGCCATACAGTTCAGTTAACACTGTTAATTCCCCGGAGATCCCCCTAAATCCCCCTGATTGTTGGGGGACGCAAGAGCAACTTCTTGTCCCCCCCTTCGTAGGGGCGGTGCCCCCGTGCCCGCCCTCTTGGCTAGGGGGGAATCAGTCTTATCTGAACCGTGTTGGGCTTAGCCGCTGTCAAGCGCAATGACAAATCTGGCTTAATAAATCAAGCTGGAAAGCTGGTCATTTAGCAGGTTCGATGCTCTGTTTAGGCTTTAAATTTGTTTAAACTCACATCTTGCACCATTCTCAAGAACAGGCAAGATGCCTGTTCCACAAAAATTTAATTTTCTTGTGGAACAGGCCGAAAAGCCTGTTCCTAAAAAGCTTATTGACAATGGTGCAACATCTCAGTTGAAATCCCGTTAACTTAACTCCCGCAGCCCAGAATTGACGGGCAAACCATCCTGAAATACCAGCAATTCTCCCGGCTGAATTTGCGTCCAAACTTCGTTATCAGTCAGCGGAAAAGTGGCAATAACAGCCACGCGATCGTCCTCGTTGGTCAATTCCCGAAAATCGACAGTTACATCTTCGTCGATCGAGTGAGCGCTAGCAAAAGGTGCTTGTCGCACAATATAATGCAGATTAGTAGAACAATGGGTGAACAAGTGTTCTCCATCGGAAAGTAAATAATTAAAAATTCCGTGTTCTGCCAAACTTTTAGTAATTTCCTCCAGTACCGGATAAATTTCCGCTACAGCAGGCTTACTTTGAGGAAAAGTAGAGCGCAGCTTTTCTAATATCAAACAGAATGCTTTTTCGCTGTCAGTTTTGCCAACAGGTTTGTAAACTCCGGCACGTTCTGGATTAAAATTTTCCAGATTTCCATTGTGAGCGAAAACCCAATAGCGCCCCCAAAGTTCCCGAATAAAAGGGTGGCAGTTTTCCAAAGCAATTTCGCCTTGGGTAGCTTTGCGGATGTGAGCAATGACGTTAGTTGAATGAATGGGATAGCGGCGCACTACTTCTGCAACCGGAGAAGCAATCGCAGGTTTAGAGTCTATAAAAAGGCGACATCCCAAACCTTCAAAGAAAGCAATTCCCCAACCGTCTTGATGAACGTCTGTTCTGCCACCTCTTGCAGAAAAACCCTCAAAAGAAAAGCAAATATCTGTTGGAACATTGCAGTTCATTCCCAGTAATTGGCACATAGCTTTTAAATCTCTGGAGTTTGGATGGATGTCGCCGCTATTGGCAGCTACAGATCGGCGATGATAGTATTATAGTATGAATGGATTTAGCCTAATAAAAAAAACACAATTATTTTGGATTGTCAACCATAATGCTAATTAAATTTTAAAAAATGCGTGAAGCCAAGCTATCCCGAACGCGCGTGCGGGCCCGTTGCGGTAGGGAATCGCGCAAAATTCAATCGCGTTCCCCGGAGAACAGTCTTCATCGTTCCATTTGTCCTGCAATTTTTTTAATTAAATTTATGTAAAATTCACTTTTGTGGGGGAAAGTCTGAAAGTTGTTTGATATCTTTCAAAACTATTTGAGGCTTCCCTTTGTACTGTTCTACCTTCCCACTGACATACACATATCCCCGTCCCAGACCCGCATAACGTTTCTCGATTAGCCGCTTCAAGGGAGCCATTTCATCAGTTTCCGCATCTGGTATCCACAAATCTAATTTATGATACACCGAACCAGCATAAATTAGAGCGCTGCCGCCGATCCATTTATTAATCCCAGCCTGCAAATCGCAGAAAATAGTAAGAGATTTAGCTTTCTCAGAAGCAGCTAATATTTTCGGGTAGTGCAACCTCAAAGAAAGCGCTCCTGCGGTTGCTTCCGACAACCGAAACTCTTCAACAATCGAGCCTCGCATCGACCACCAAGGCAGTAAATTAGCATAGTTGCGAGAGGGGATTTTGGCATTGATAATCGGATTCCAAATCATCAGATTGTAAGCTTTGGCCGCCGATTCTGCCTCAGTCATTTGTCGGTGATACAATCTGGAGCGCCCGTATTTGACGAAGTAGGGACTCCAGCCTTCTTCAATCAGTTTAAGATTGTAATTTTCTCCATCTTTATGTACGTAACAAAGGAGACGCCCGTAGTTGTCGCGGTGTTTGTGTAGAGCCACTTCAACCGAATCGTCTGTATCAAATTCTATGTCAATTTGAGCAAGTCCACCATCTGCTGTCGCGAAGTATTTTTGAGCCATTTCCGTAGCTGCTTTCCCCGCCGCAGTTACAGGTTTGGAGCCTCCCGGATGACTTTCTTCTGTATCGACGCAAATCAGCCGCAGAGACTCGGTTTTGCCGTTGAGATAAATTTTGATGCTGTCGCCATCAACTACTTTAGTTATTTGCAGGTTCGGAATTCTGGTTGCCATATTTTCAACCCTGTTGCATTTGAGATTTCATGCAGGTATCGGTTGAATTTTACACGAGTTCGTTATCAATAGCAACTGTAATTTTTGTTGTTTGTATTAATATTTGTCAACTGTGGCGTATTTTATCAAGTCGGGGAAAAAATCTCGAAAATCCGATTCTAATCGCTGATAGTTAGCTGTCAAATCTTCTATGCCGCTTGCCAAGTTATTTGTCCGCTTGATTCTGGCCGACATTCTTGTAAGAGTGATGCCGATTTCGGCGATGTCCTGATAAGATGAAAGCAAGTCGCGGGCAATTATTGTTGGCAGCACCCGCTGGAGAGATTCAGGCAATATATCGCGGTTGTCTTGCAGGATTTTATAGACATCCTGAGAAAAATCCCGGAGCGGAATTTCTGAATATTCCAGCCAATTTTTAGCCAAGAAGTGGTCGTAAAACACGTCAATCAAAACTCCAGCAAACCTGCGCCTGTGGGAGCAAACAAGGCTTTTACTCGATCGCACTATTGGGTGAGAGTCGGTGTAGCTATCTACTTTGCGGTGCAAATCGATGCCCTTTCTAATTTCCTCGGGATAAAGGTTGATTGCCGAACCTTTGACAAAATCTCCTAAGAGGTTGCCAATCAGGGATTCTGGCGTGCCTTTTGATAAGAATAGATGAGCCAAATAATTCATTAACTACACAACTGCATAACCTGTATGAGGTCTGACATCGGCGGGATGAAAACCTAAAACAATGGAATCCTTGGAAATCCCAGCAGCTACAAGTTCTTTCGTCACGCCGTATTCTGTCTCATCTCGCTGTACCCAAATCTTATCATCAATAATATCTATATGAACCAAACAGCCGTGAATTCGTTTGGCTTTATCCCAGCCTAAAGTAACTAGGAGGTAACAATCAGATTTTTCATCAAACACGGCTTTACAAATTATATCGCCATGAGAGTAAGGGATTTTTGTGTAAGGTTCGAGAACTGTTTTAATTGTGGTTCTAAAGTTAGCTAAAGTATCCATTTTACGATCGCCTCTTGATTTGGGTCGAATACAATCAGCTTGAGCTTTTCATCTTCAATCATTAATTGACCGATCGGTTCTTCAAATAGAGATTCATAGGTGATATCGCGAACAGCCAGATAAAGCGTATGTTCTGGATAAGTTCTCTGAAGCACAGATCGATAAATAGTAAATTGTCCGATCGCCTCTCTCAAGTCCTGCATTTCTGAATCGCTGACAAAGCTTTTGACTTCCACAGCAATTTTTTGTTCTCCTCGTTCTGCTGCCAGCACCTGTTTTGCTCCCAGATCCACATACATATCTTTTTTTCCCCATTTCAGATGGAGAGGATCGTGAGTAATTATCCAGCCATCATTGAGGAGAGATTTTTTGACTGTATTGTGGTACAGGTCTAAAGCAGGCATAGAACAACACGAGTAATATTAGATTTCATGGTTATATAATAGCAAATTATGATGCAATTATCTTAAACCGCCACTACAAGGAGAAAGAATAATGGCTGTTCTGGAATGTGTAAAACCGGGTGCTAAACTCGGTCAAATTATTCTTGCCGTCGATCTTACTGTTGCCGGTGCTGTCGATCGCGTTCTAGCAAAAATTCAAGACTTGGGATATGACCCAGAAATTCGTCATGTCAACTATCCGTCTGGAGTTCACGTCTTGGCAATTCTCAAAGACGAACAGCACAAGCAAGCAGTTGATGATGACTACTTGCTGGAGGATTGGCTACAGGTAAGGTCTGAAATTAACGCCGATGCCGTTCATCTGTGGCGCGGTAAATAAGCTGTTTTTGGTAGATCCGTGAATCTTGGATAACAAAAGAGCGATCGCCTAACTGTAGTATGCAGGCGATCGCTGCTCCCACGCTCAAATATTGCTTGCGATCGATTGACTGATGCTCGATCGTTTCACAATAGAAGCTTAAATCTTCGTAAACCAACTAGCATCCACTTCCACAGACTCAATCATTTTTATCTTGACACCAAGCCCCAACTCTTTTAGTCGTTGAACTAACTGCTCACCATCAATCAAATCTATTGGGGGTGCGCCATCTCGTGTTGCTTCTTTGACAGCATCTCTAGTAAATGTCCCAGTTGTAATGAATAAACCTTTGTCGGTTCGTCCCTGCATTGCCCCACGGAAGTCTCTAATTTGACTAGCCGTAACCGAACCCTGATAGCGCTTGCACTGAAACAGAACATGAAAGCTCAAGAAACCACTAATACGGGCAATACCTACACCATCAATTCCACCATCGGCGGACTTACCTGTAACCTGTACTTGTATAAAGCCTGATTCACGTAGTAGGCGCTGTGCCAAACGCTCAAATGCAGAAGGTTCTAGTGATAGCAGTATTTGATGAAGCTGTTGATGCCATGCAAGTTCTTCTAAAGTTTCAACAGCTTCAACATTTTCGTTTAAATTGTCTGGCTGCATCACCTTTTTCTTGTCTGTATCGCGAACCACCTTGACAATTTCTTTTGCATCCAGAATATCAAAATCTATAGATGTTGAAACTAAAGACCACACGCCACGTGAGGAATTTTGTAAAAGCCCGTATTTCTTCAAGTAAGTACGACTCCAACCAAGTCGATACTCAACAGCACTCTGGGATTTGTTTCCATGTGGGATATCCAGCACCTCGTCAGGTAAGTTGAGAATCTGCGCTACTCGGTCATAAATCTCTTCAGTAGTTCCAGAGCCACCCAGCATTTGTAGAGCCTGAATTGTGGGCAAGAGCATTGAGTCAAATGTAGGGATTGAATGGGTAGCTCTGTTCATCTAAAAACTGTTGATATAATTTGCCAAGCACTGCTTTTTGAATGAGAAACTGATGGCATCAAAATACTGACCGTCTATTGGCTGCTACTGTCATCGATAATTTGCTAAAGTGCGATCGGCTACATCTCTCGACGGAACAATCTAATAGCTTCCCCAGCATCAGTTTCCGCCATCAAAATACAGCGTTTCATCAAATCGAGATCGAGGTTATTGAGTCCGGGTAGCTGACTGCGATCGCTATTTTCATAGCTACCATCTTGGAGATGATATATCTTCAGTAATCCATCTTCCCAAAACCAAACCTCTGGAACACCCAAAGCTTTATAGCGCTCTAACTTACTGATTCCTCCACTGGTAAAGACAACTTCGATCGACAAATCGGGAATTGGTTTTACACTCCCAATGTAGTAGGATTCGTCTGCTTGCACAGAGACAACTCCCGATCTTTCCTGCGTCATTGCCCCTGTGGGCTTGAAGAAAATTCCCTGTTCGACGAGAAACGTAGTCACTAAGTAACCGATAACATGAGCAAAAGTTTCGTGGTCTTCTCCAGGCATCAGAATCTCGATCGTCCCATCATAGTAAAATAGTCGCACTCTAGGGGAGCCTTCAAAGCCTTTTTGGATAAATTTAAACCGTTCCCACATTCCATGATGAACAATTCGCTGATCTGTGGTTTTGCTAAGTAGTGGAGGCATCGCGCTCAGATCCAGTCCAGAAGTTATCTTGATTGTAGCTCATATTTTTAAGGTTTTTGTAACCGCAGATAAACAACGTCTTTGTGAAGTCACAAAATCACCGAATAGTCATCAGGAATAGGGCCAGTGTATTCTATAGAAATTGACCGGACATCTTTAAATTTTGTCAAAGCTCGGTCTATTTCTTCTCGCTGCGGTGAATGAGCTAAGACTTCACCGCGAATCACATTCCATAAATCATCGGATTCAGTATCAGCAATTAGCACCCACTCGCGGGGATAGCGATCGCGTATTTCTGCCGCCGTCAAGATTTCCCCTGTGGGTTTGTAATCCGACCCATTGTTATTTTGAATCAGAACTTGAGAGGGCAGGTCGGTTTCTGCTTGAGTAATTTCTTCATTTAATAGTTGCCAAAGTCGGCGCTTTTCTTCGAGTTGGAGGGAGGCGATCGCATCTAGCATGACTTGAAAAGGAATTTGCAACTGTACGGTTTCTGGGAGCATGGCGTGTCTCAAGGGATGTTGAGGTGATTTCTAGGATAACTCACTCTTGAATTAGCTGATAATAATACTAACTCAGATTTCTAGTTGGTAAACCGCAGATAAACACAGATGAACGCAGATGTAATCTTATCTGCGTTCATCCGCGTTAATCTGCCTGCATCTGCGGTTAAAAAATACCCCTAGGAATCAGCCCGCAATTTATCCAAAGCCGTTTTCTTTCAGAAGTAGTGTTGCAGCCTATTGAGAGCTATACTCACCAAATGTTGTCACATACCCCTTAACAGTAACTCCCATATCTAATTCCTCGTGATGAATAAGTAGGTTAGATAATTGGGTCATCAAAAATTCAATCTCGCGACGGTTCTCAAACTGGAGAAAAATACTGCTACCTTCACCCTTAATAATCACCGTTGGAATATCGCTGTCGTCTAACTGTGAATCAATATCTGGGATTATTTGTCTGATTTGCTCTTCAGTCCACATCTGACTCATTCCTCTATCTCCCGTTCAAAAATACAGCGGTATGACTTACCACTCTTATTGAGAATGACACCGCAGAAAGTTATGTAGTTTTGCCACTTCCATTATAGCTGATATCTTGCACCATTCTCAATTACCTGTTTAGGAACGGGCAAGATGCCCGTTCCACAAAGAGTGAATTTTCTTGTGGAACGGGCATCTTGCCCGTTCTTGAGAATAGTGCAACATCTCAGTTATAGCGAACAATTAAACCAGACGAACGCAGATGTCATCTTATCTGCGTTAATCTGCCTACATCTGCGGTTAAAAAATCTCCCTACGCACCTCCCCGCAACTTATCCAAAACCGTCCGGTCTTCCAAAGTCGAAGTATCCCCAGAAACCTCTTGTCCCGCAGCTAAAGAACGCAGCAAACGCCGCATAATTTTACCGCTGCGAGTCTTCGGCAAAGCATCAGTAAATCGAATTTCGCCGGGACGGGCGATCGCCCCAATTTCCTTAACAACGTGCTGCTTCAATTCCTTAGCCAATTCTTCGCTAGGTTGCTGCGAGTTGTCCAGCGTGACAAAAGCCACAATGTCCTCACCTTTAATCTCGTCGGGTTTACCAACAACCGCAGCTTCCGCCACCGCTGGATGCGATACCAAAGCTGACTCGACTTCCATTGTGCCGAGTCGGTGTCCGGCCACATTAATTACATCGTCAACGCGGCCCATTACCCAGAAATAACCGTCTTTGTCCTTGTGCGCGCCGTCTCCAGCAAAGTACACAAATTCGCCATCTTTCGGGTGCAAATATTCCCAATAAGTGCGGCGGAAGCGATCGGCATCGTTGTAAAGTGTCCGCATCATTCCCGGCCAAGGATGTTTCACCACTAAATAACCGCCGCTTTCGTTGGTGACTGGTTCGCCATCTTGGTCAACAACATCGACCACAATTCCGGGGAACGGTAGGGTTGCAGAACCGGGTTTTGTAGGAATTGCACCGGGCAAAGCGGTAATCATAATTCCCCCGGTTTCTGTTTGCCACCAAGTATCGACGATCGGACAATTCGACTTGCCAATTACTCGTTGATACCACATCCAAGCTTCAGGATTGATCGGTTCGCCGACGGTTCCTAACAATCGTAAAGAGGACAAATTGCGCGCGTTGGGCAAGTGTTCGCCCATTTTCATAAAGGTGCGAATGGCGGTGGGTGCAGTGTAGAAAACGGTGACGCCGTATTTTTCAATTACATCCCAAAAACAGCCAGGATTTGAAGGGCGAGGAGCACCTTCATACATTAAAGTTGTCGCACCGTTGGACAGCGGCCCGTAGACAATATAACTGTGTCCAGTAATCCAGCCGACATCAGCAGTACACCAGTAAACATCGGTATCTTGGAGGTCGAATATCCATTTGGTTGTCATGTGGGTATAAAGGTTATAACCACCGGTTGTATGGACGACTCCTTTCGGTTTGCCGGTACTGCCACTGGTGTAGAGTACGAACAGCATATCTTCGCTGTCCATCGGTTCGGCGGGACAATTTGCCGATGCACCTTTTTGCAAATCGTGCCACCAATGATCGCGCCCGGGTTCCATGTCAATTTTCTGTTTGGTGCGCTGAACTACGAGAACGTTGGTAACGCTGGGTGTGGCATTATTTGCTAATGCTTTGTCTACTTGTGTTTTGAGGCCGACGGGGGTATCTTTGCGGAAGCCACCGTCAGCGGTGATGACGAGTTTTGCTTGGCCGTCGTTAAGCCGATCGCGCAATGCTTCTGCACTAAAACCGCCAAAAACAACGCTGTGTACTGCACCGATTCTGGCGCAGGCTAGCATGGCGATCGCAGCTTCGGGAATCATGGGCATATAAATGCCGACGCGATCGCCCTTTTGGACTCCCAATTGTTTGATGACGTTCGCCATTTGGCAGACTTCGCGGTGGAGTTGCGCGTAGGTGAGGGTGCGGGAGTCTCCCGGTTCGCCTTCCCAAATCAGGGCGGCTTTATTTTTGCGCCAAGTGGTTAAGTGGCGATCGAGACAATTGTAAGAAATGTTAATTTTGCCATTGACAAACCATTTAGCAAAAGGCGGTTGCCAGTCGAGCACGGTATCCCAGTTTTGGAACCAGTGCAATTCTTGGGCCGCAAGTTCTGCCCAGAATGCTTGGGGGTCAGCTTTGGCTTTGTCGTAGAGGGCTTGGTACTCTTCTAGGCTTTTGATGTGAGCTTTTTGGGAGAATGCAGCAGGCGGCTGAAATAGCCGTTTTTCATGCAGAATTGATTCGATGGTATCTTGCGACATTGCTTTTAACTTTAACTTCGGTTAGTCTTTTTAACTATTGTTTGCATAAGTTGGAGCAAAAGTATGTTTATTTTCCTTAAGACTTTGGGGAATTTTGTAAATGTTGGAGCTGCATGAGAAATTAGAGCACTGGTAAATTGTAAATTCTATCTTCGTACTCATTCTCAAATGATGCTTCATAAATCAGAAGCAGTAGTTCAATATTTTGACCGATACTCAGCTTGGAATTCAGGAGAAAGATTCCGGGAATATGGCGGTTTTGCTCTAGATGATCTGTTAAATGAACAGGCATAGAGCGGCGGTTGTTGGTAACAAGAATGAAATTGTGGATTTCGCACCAAATAAGAATTTCTGGATCGAGAGTCCCTTTAGAAGGTGCTGTTAGTTCTCCCACTGCTAGAACAACCAGATCGGGATTGCGCCTGCGAATTTGGTTAACATACACAGGCTCGACATTTTCATCAAAGAGATACTGGATTGGCATCAGCTTTGCTCCTTGCCTCTCTTTCTGCTTTAAATTTGCGAAGTTTTTCTGTCACTGGAGGAGGATTACGAGTTTGTTCTTCTCGCATTTTTTCGCCCCACTCCAGCCATTCGGTTATGTATTTACCGACTGTTTCTTTGTTGTGCAGGTAGTACAAAATGGTCGCATAAACTTGTTCCAGGGTGAGCGATGTATAAATGTTAGCGATTTCTTCGGGAGTTCGAGCGCGAAACAGGTATTCATAGAGAATTGTTTCGATGCCAATGCGGGAACCTTTGAGCCGAATATCGTCAGGTCTTAGGAAGTTGAAGTAGTCTTCTAGTTGCGTGGTTTGGTGGTTGGCTTCATGAGATTGCTTCTCTTTATTAATGTCTGTTCCTTCGGGAACCAGCACAATTACTTCGGCTCGGCTGTTGCGATATAACTTGAGCGGTTCACCAACGCACAATTGTCCTAGATCGTCGATCGTTGCCATCACTTTAATTGCTTTCATACAATCTACCCGATTTACAGGAGCGATATCTGGTATGATTATATCATAACAAATTCGATGGTAATGCTTTTATAATTGACATTAACAGCCGATCGCACTAAAGCCATGACACAAAATTTAGAAGCAAGTCAACTCTCGCTAAATGACGTTCGCCGCCTTCTCAAATTGGAAAGACAAACAGGAGGAGGTTTTACTGATTTTTTCTCTCTGGAACCTCTGACGGATTTTGAACAGCAGGAATTATTGCAAATCAGCAATGACTTTTGGCGCTATCTAGAAGTGGGAAAGGTTTCTGAAGAATTGGTTAAGTTTTTGTCACTTTCACCGTTAATGAGATTAACGGGATTTTTTAAAGTTCCTGTGGTGCTGACAATGGAAGATAGCATCCCCATCGAGGTTGAGGATGAGGATACTTTAATTAAAGGCCGCTTGGATGTCTTAGCGGTAAATCAGCCGGATGCAGACATAGCGGCGGCACAGTTTTGGATTTTGGTAGTGGAGGCGAAAAATAGTGCGATCGCACCTTTGACTGGTTTGCCGCAACTCCTGACTTATACTTATAAAAGTTTGCAGCAGCAATCGTCTGTTTGGGGATTGACGACGAATGGCGAAAGTTATCGGTTTGTGCGGGTGACGCGGGGAAATCCTTGTACTTATCAGATTTTACCGGAATTGAATTTGATTGACCAAGAGCGATCGCTCTTGTTGGCGCAAGTCTTGAAAGCGATTTGCAAGTTGCAGAATGTGCAGTTACAGTTGGCATGATGTTTGGGAATTCAGGAAGACGAATTAAGGAAGTACACATGATTTAATTACTCCCTGAGTTAATCATTAAAAACGACCAATTTGTGCCAATATAGATTTATACCATCATAAATTTTATCATGCTTATAACTGATATAGTGAATTTTTTAGGCAAACCCTACTTCCAAGCGCCAAACTGCCTCATTTATCAGATGGACTGCTTAGAAGCAATGTCCAAGCTCCCTGATGAATGCGTCAATCTTACTGTGACCAGTCCCCCCTATAACATTGGCAAAGAATACGAAAAAACACTACCACTAGATAAATATTTAAACTGGTGTGAAAGCTGGATAAGTGAAAATTATAGGCTCATCCTTCCTAACGGCGCTTTCTGGCTCAACTTGGGGTATCTATCAATTCCCAATCAAGCTAAAGCTATCCCCATTCCCTATCTACTTTGGGACAAAATTCCTTTTTACCTAATCCAAGAAGTTATCTGGCACTATGGCGCTGGGGTTGCTGGTAGTAAGTTCTTTTCACCGCGCAATGAAAAGTTTCTTTGGTATGTTAAAAACCATAAAGACTATACATTTAACCTAGATGATGTGCGCGATCCAAATGTAAAATATCCTAATCAAAAAAAGAATGGAAAAATTAAAGTCAACTCCCAAGGCAAAAATCCGACTGATGTTTGGGAATTCCCGAAGGTAACTTCTGGTAAAAATAGAGCATCAAAAGAGCGAACCTCTCACCCCGCTCAATTTCCAAGTGCTGTTATACAGCGAATCATCAAAGCTTCATCCAACCCAAATGAAATCATTTTAGACCCTTTTTTGGGTTCAGGAACTACGGCGGTTGTTGCTTTAGATTTGCAGCGCACTATTATCGGATTTGATATCTGTCAGGAATACTGCGATTTAGCTGCCAACCGAATTGATGATTTTCTAAGACAAAAGCAGATTAGCGAAGCTCAATTATCTTTATTTTAAAGATGGTAAATATTGCTAAATAGGCAATTGCAGCAACTTATATCGCTCTACATCAGGGCTTAATTTAGCTTGCTGACCAGTGGCTGCTGTTTGCCCTTGCCAATCTTCTCGATCTATCCATCCAAATCTAACTAAATTAATATTTAGAGTTTGCACGCTTGCCATTTTGGGATTGAATTTCTGGAAATTAACTACAAGGTAATAGCCGGACTTGTCTTTTTTCGGCTTTGCTCCTAGGGCGCTTTGTTGAGCATAACTGCGATTGCCGTAAGTGTTACGACTACTTGAAGAAGTTTTAATTTCAATTGAGAAATTATTGTTCGGGATGTAAACAATATCTTTTTCGAGGGTACTGCGATCGCGCCGCCAAATTCCGGGGTATTTGCTGGCGAGTTCTAATGGGATTAGTTCATGTAAAAAAATCCCATAATTTGGGGAGTTGGGAATAAATTTATTCCTATTCTGTAGCCTCTGCTGGTTATGCTGGATTGAAAAATTTCACTCCAAACTTGAATAACCACGTCATAAATTTCTTGTGGATCTAGTGGGTGTCGATCTATGAGTTCTCGTGTCTTCTCTTCCCAATCTTCGACAGGAAGCCCGGTATAGGGTGATTGCATTTACTCTATTTCCTGCAATAGTTCGCTTGGCGATACTCCTAGAGCTTTTGCTAACCGCAAAATGTTTAATAGAGCTATGTTTCGCTCACCCCGCTCAATACCACCAATGTAGTTGCGGTGCAGTCCGGCTAGTTCTGCTAACTTTTCTTGGGAAAAGCCCTTTGATGTCCTTAGCCTGCGAACTTGCTCTCCAAATTTTTTTAGCTCTGGATTTTTTGCCACACGAGCAAGATATCGGTGAGTGCACTCCAAAATCTACACACTATAAGTGTGATTTAGGATTACATGAAAACAGCACGCCCATAATCCGACGAAGCAGACTTAACTTGATGCCATTACTTTAATTGCTTTCATTGGTACTCCGGGTAATCTAGGCCGTAACAAATAGATTGATGTCTAACGCTTTAGATACCGTCAGTCTGATGTTGGGTAAAATTTTACTCATGACAACCGACTTAATACCTTCGGAATTAGATATCAAGATTTGTTAAAAGTCTGCAATCAGACACTGACAGAGTACACATATTTATCTAAAATAAGAGACAATTTGACCCGGAAACTGAAGGTAAGAAAATGTCTGAACTTAGACAAAATTTAATTACCAGAGATTGGGTAATCATCGCCACCGAACGGGCGACAAGACCGGATCAATTCGCTAACAAAAAAAAGTCGGCCGCCGTAGTGCCACCGCACCGCGCCGATTGCCCGTTTTGCGTGGGAAATGAAGAAGACGGAACCTTAGAAACTTGCCGTTTGGGCGATCGCGCTGGCTGGAAAGTCAGGGCAATTTGCAACAAATATCCCGCCCTCTCCCCGACAGCAAAATGGATGAGGATATCATCGGGAATTCACCGCACGATGGCGGGAATCGGCGTTCACGAGGTAATTGTCGAACACCCGCGACACGATTTGACGACAGCTTTGTTGAGTGTTGAAGAAGTTGCCAACATACTTTTAGTATACCGCCAGCGCTATGTAGAAATTAGAAAAAATCCCCACATTGAAACAATTATTATCTTCAAAAATCACGGAGAAACTGCCGGAACTTCTCTCGAACACCCCCACTCGCAGATAGCAGCGACGCCCGTTGTACCCAGCCAATTTCGCAGCCGCATCGACGAAGCTATTAGATATTTTGATGACACGGGAGAATGTCTGTTTTGCCGAACTTTGGAAGATGAATTAGCGGCGAGAGAAAGAGTGATTTGTGAGAGTGAACATTTTGTGGCTTTTATCCCTTACGCTGCACTTTCACCGTTTCACACTTGGATTTTTCCGCGCCGACATTCCTCTTCATTTGATGACCTTACTGATGGGGAAATTACGGATCTTGCTGATACTTTGAAAACTGTACTGGCTAAGCTTTATTACGGATTGAACAATCCCGATTACAACTATACTATTCGATCGGTGCCGATCGCCGAAGGGGGAACAAAATACTTTCACTGGTATATCGCAATTATTCCCAGAGTCACCAAGCAAGCTGGATTTGAGTTGGGCAGCGGGATGTTTATCAATACTGCTTTGCCAGAAGAAAGTGCGGCTTTTTTGCGATCGATCGAAATTCCTAGCGACAGTAATTTCCCGCCCATCTAAAGTATCCTACATCACAATAGGTCAAATTTACTTCAAATTCGGGTGGAAATGCACGCAGGCAGTCTGAATTGCGAGTCTGTCTTGGGGGAGGAAAGTGATATTATTTGAGATTTGAGATTAAAGAATTCGGCATAACGGATGATCTAATGGTTTAGATCACCGGCCTAAAGTTGGATTCTTTTTTAAACTGGTATAACTTACGCTCTCAAGTTATGAACGTACAAATACTTATGGATTGTACCAAACTCACAATAAACTTTCGACATATTGCCAGCCGTCGTCGCTAAAAGTAGCTCTCAACATATCTCTAATTTTGGCATCGATCGATAAGAGTCCCTCGCCAGAGTCACCATTCTCGCCGATTTCGCAACTGTCATCAGACATATGTTCTTGGATGAGGGCCAGAGTATCGGCGAAATTAGCCAGAAAATAATGTTCGTGCACCCACGCTGTCGGATCTGGTATTGCTGCACTCCCAAAAGCTCGATCGACTAAATCTCTTTTGGCAACATCGTCAGTCTGGTTTTTCATCATAAAAATGGGTAGAAACCCCGTGCTTTTAGCACGGCTTTACATTTAATTTGAATCTCCTCGCGGGGTGGAGGGGTATGGTTGCCCCAAGGCGTGAGGTATGGTTGCCTCAAACTCCCATTTCTGGGGTAAAGTTAGCACGCGCCTTTGTTTAGTGAGCTTGCGCCGGCTAGCAACACTGTCGAGCGTGACCTTAAGACTGTTTAGTTGCAAGCGATAGAGCGGAAAACTAGCTTCGCATTCTCCGGTATCGTGACTCAAAAAACGTAGTCAGTAAAGACTTAGGCCCGTCAGGATGGCTTGTTAGATTTCTCTTTCAAGCCTCATGCCTTTAGACTGAGGTTCCTGACGTTGAGTTCGATTTAGGTAGATTTTGTCACTTATCCCATTTTAAGCTTAATTGTCAACACGATCGCGATCCAGATCGACCACAGCAGTGACAAATTTGTGTAGTTTGTGCGATCGCGATCCTAATTTTTTGGTCGATCGCGTGTTATTATACTCGCTCACACTCCGTGACCAAGAATTTTCACCTCTGGTAAAATACACTTGGAAATCATTCCGTGAACTCCTTTTTGAGGATTGTTGACAGCCTGCGTAATCCGAAAATTTACCGATAGCGAACAGAAAACATAAGCATCTTCCTCTTGGAAACCTGCAAACTTTTGCAGCCAATAAACCGTCTGTTTTACCGCCAGCTCAAACGCTTCATCTAATGTTCTACCAAATCCCATAATCACAATATGAGTGGGCGTTTCCGCAAACGGAAATATCAGAAATAAATCCTTGCGTAAGATGATTTGAATAGTCCCGTTCATCGAAGTTTCAATGGCAGTACCGTCAACTTCACCGTCTCCTTGTGCCGAATGTCCGTCACCGATTGACAGTAAACCGCCGCGCAGAAAAACAGGTAAAAATAACCGCGTTCCTGGTTGCAGTTCCTGATTGTCCATATTACCGCCGTAGCGCGCTGGAGGAATAGAAGAACGGTTGATTTCTGCATTGGCAACGCCGATAATGCCAAAAAAAGGATGCAGGGGAATCCGAATGCCGCTACCTGTGGGAAATTCAGCAGTTTTTTGCTCTAAATCTAGCGGAATAAACCGCAATTTAGGTTCGGGGAAATACTCAGGCAAAGCTCCCCATCCGGCGCGAATTGCATTAAATCCTACTGGTAAACTGGGGTAAACATCCTCAATGTGAATTTCTAAAACGTCTCCCGGTTCGGCATTGTTAACATAAATCGGGCCTGTCAGCAAGTGGGGCCCTGGCCCAACTTTCCGGTTGGGAGGCAAATTCTGACAAATATCTAAAAATTCGGGGGTGAGAAATTCGGGCGGCGCTTTGTCAGCAACATAATATCCTGAATAGGTTTCGATATCGATGCGATCGCCCGAATCGACAGTTAAAGCAGGTTCGATATTCGGAGAGAAACCGCCCAAGTGTACGGTTTTGCAGTTGGCTTTGAGAAGGTGGCGAGTCATGGGATTTTAGATTTTAGATTTTAGATTTTAGATGGAAGGAAGGGTGTTAAGAATGTTATATCGCAAGTCTCAAGCATTTTTGAGATTTTTTTTTAATGAACCACAGAGGGCGCAGAGGGCGCAGAGAAAGAGAATTCAGAGATATAGCCTTTCTCAGTAACATGAGGTGTTTTTGGGCATTGGGCATTGGGCATGGGGCATTGGAAGAGTACCTTACTTTCCTGAGAACCGCTATAAGAAGATTTCCAAAAAGGGTGGAGGTTTCTTTTATCGGAGATATTATACTAATTTCTTAACTTGTTGATAACCTGGGTAGTTTAAAATTGAAAATTGGTGGCGCGGGTTTATATGTATTTGGGTGGGGAGTTCTGTTTGGCTGGTGCAACCCGCCCTTACAAACTAATGACTAATGAATTATGTTAACACCATTGCCCAACCAAGTAGGAAATCCCAAAGGTTATTCTCGCAATCCCTGGTTTTTTGCTGTTTTGATTTTGATTGTCCTCTTGCTAGGTTTCCTTATGCAATCTTATCTTAACAAACCTCAGCTTTTAACCGATCCGTTTCTGCAACTTCCAACAGCAAACTCGGTGCGAGTTGTCTGGTTCACCGAGTTTGCCGGTACTCGCAACACGGTTGCTTACGGCGAAAATCTGAAGGAAATTGCGGCGGCAAATACTACCAAGCTAAGCCGCACTCGCGAAGACAAAGACTCGCGCATTTCCGATGAAATGAAACAAAGCATCATTGACAGCAATCCAATTGTCCGCGACATCTGGCGCCACGAAGCAGAAGTCTCCAATTTAAGGCCCGGTGCTCGCATTCCTTATCGAGTCACTAGCGAAAGGAAAGACGGCGCATCTGTCAGCAGCAAAGTTTTCACTCTTTCTCCCACACCAGCAGCAGGAGTTGCGCTCAAAATTCTCCTCACTTCCGACCATCAATTGATGCCGATGACAGCAGCAAATCTCCAGAAAGTAGCCGAAACCATTGGGAGAGTTGACGCGGTTTTTATGGCAGGGGATTTAATTAATATACCCGATCGCGCTTCCGAATGGTTTGACGAAAATCGCGGCCGCGCCTTCTTTCCCGCTATGCAAGGGCGCGCATTTTCCGAACTCGACAAAAACGGCATCAAAACCGTTTACAGCGGCGGCGAACTGATCCAACACGCGCCTTTATTTCCCGCCATTGGCAATCACGAAATCATGGGTCGCTTTGCAACTAACAGCACACTCGGTGAGCAATTTAATGATCCTTTTCCCCGCGTCGCTGCCGAGAAAATATACGCTCAACGTGCTGCCTCTTTGAATCCTAGTAATGACTCTTCTGTGCGGGAAAGATGGCTAAAAAACAATAGTTTTAATAGCGATACCTATGACGAGATTTTCAATTTACCGGGAGGCAAAAATTACTATGCTGTGACTTTTGGGGACGTGCGGTTAGTGACTTTGTATGCTACGAATATCTGGCGGACTCCGAATTTAGATCCGGGTGCGAGAGGCAGGTATCGCGAACGGGACGCAGATTTTAATAATTCCGAAAAATGGGGATACGGACAGCATATTTTTGAGCCGATTGTCAAGGGCAGCGCTCAATATAATTGGCTGCAACAAGAGTTAAAGAGTTCGGAATTCCAGCAGGCAAAATATAAAATTGTGATGTTTCACCACCCGCCGCATTCTCTGGGTGACAATATTGTACCTGCTTATACTGACCCTGTGCAAATAGTCGATCTCGCTCTCGATGGCGAGATTAAAATGGTGCGTTACGAATATCCGAAACAGCAAGATTATCTGATTCGGGATGTAGTGCCGCTACTAGAAACAGCGGGGGTGCAGTTGGTATTTTACGGACATTCGCACTTGTGGAATCGGTTTGTCAGTTCCAGCGGAATGCACTTTTTGGAGAGTTCTAATGTAGGCAACAGTTACGGTGCTTTTGTGGGGGAAAAGCGCCGATTTGTGCCGCCGGCATATCGGGAAGATTACAGCGCTATTGGAGACCCGAACGGATTGGAACCTGTGGTGCCGACTGTTGCGCCTTTGTTGGGGAAGGATGGGCGGCCGCTGCCGTATATTGATAGCAATGATATTACGGCTTTTACTATTTTTGATACGGGTAGTGGTGTTGTGAGTAGCTACTATTTCGATACGCGGAAACCGGAGTCGCAAGTGGTGAAGTTTGATGAGTTTAAGTTGAAAAATTCGCCATCTAGCTTAAAAATCCGTAAAAATTAAAAGCGATCGTTTTCATAATCGATAAATTAGTTACTCCTATGATAACTTAAGGCTTCTGACTTTTGCTATACTTAGGTATACTGTATCCCAATTAAACTTACCAAGTAGAGCGCGGTCATGCCTGAACTAAACCTCTTAGAAAAACCCGAAGAAGTAAGCTTTGATGAGGAAGATGAAGCTCTAGATTATGAGCTTGAATCTAATGGTAATTCCAAATCAGTCTTAGACGAAATTTCCGAAATAATTGTAGCTGGAAATGACTGGACGACAGCCACCATACTCGATCAACTTGTTCGTGACAATATTCAACTTAATCCAAGATTTCAAAGACGAGATGCTTGGGATATAACTCGCAAAAGCAGGTTTATTGAATCTATTTTTCTAGGATTTCCCATTCCAGATATAGTTTTGGCTTCTCAAGATAAAAAGCGCGGAAAATTTGTAGTTCTTGACGGCAAGCAACGCTTGCTTACGATTCTGCAATTTTATGGAAGGAGCGAAACTCCCAACGATAGTTTTGCTTTGAAAAACTTAGAATTTAGACCTGAACTCAATGGTTGTACGCATGAGGCTCTAAAAAACGATCTTCTCCATAGTTCTGTACTTGATGCACTCGATAATCAAACTCTTCGTACTACATTGATTAGGAATTGGCATACAGAAAGTTTACTCTACAAAATTTTTCTCCGTCTGAATTTAGAAAATACTCCGCTATCTCCACAAGAACTCAGGCAAGCATTGCATCCAGGTGATTTCATCAATTTTTTAGATGACGAATCAATTAAAAATCAGGCTTTAAGAAAAATACTTAAATCCCCAAATCCCGATCCTCGGATGCGCGATGTCGAATTATTACTGCGATATGTAGGATTCCATCATTTTTTATCCGATTATCGCGGTAATCTTAAAGTGTTCCTGGATATGACTTGCAAAAAGCTCAACAAGGATTGGAAAGAGAAAGAAACTGAGGTCAGATATACAGTTAGCCAATTTGAAAAGGCAGTGCAAACAACCACTACAATATTTGGAGAAGAAAATATATTTCGCGTGTGGTTGAGTAGTTCTAATACTTACCGAGGCAAGTTTAATCGAGCTATTTTAGATGTAATGGTTTTTTATTTTTCAGATTCAGTTATTAGTGAAGCTGCTGAGAAGAATCCGGCGGGTGTGGAAAAAGCTTTTAAAGAGTTATGTTCATCATCTAATAGCGAATTCAGAGAAGCTGTTGAGAAAAGCACAACTAGCATTCGCGAAACTCATACTCGTCTCTCACTGTGGGGCAAAGCTTTGTTAAAGGTTTTGGATGTAGAGTTTAATGTACCTGAACTCGTAGATAACCATATTATCTTTAACGGTTTGAGGTAAGTTATTAAGAGGTATGCCAAAATCCGTTAGATTTCGTACTCTAACCCAGCAGTTAAATAGGTTAAAAAAACAATTTTTTCCTAAGATTAATCCTCTAGGTTCATATTCCGAGCGGCAGCTAGCCTTAACTCTTGCCTACAGAGTTTTAGTTCATGCCGAAATTGAGGCTTATTTTGAGGACAGAGTTTGGGAAGCAGCCCTTAATGCTAAAAAGAATTGGGATAGTCAGGGTAAGAGTTGCCGTACTTTAATCTGCTTGCTTGGCTTTTCTGGTCAAATGATGGAAGCACCACCAGATACACTGACTCCAACTAAGGGAAGTAAAGCTTTGCCACCGGAAAAAATAAAAGTCAACAAAAAAATAGATTTAGCTATTAATAGTTTTAAGCGAAGCATTGACCAGAATCATGGCATCAAAGAAGCTAATCTTCTGGCGTTGCTTTTGCCAATAGGAATAGATACCGATGATTTAGAGCCTGCTTGGCTGGCTACCATGAATACGTTTGGGGAAGAAAGAGGTGTGGCGGCACATACTTCAGCTACATCCCCGAAAACTATTAGAAGCATAAATCCTATACATGAACTGCAGAGGGTAGAGCAAATTATTCAAGAACTTTTGAGGGTGGATGAGCTGATTAATAATTTAATGAGATAAATGAATAAACCGACACCAATTGTCAAGAGTTTAATCTTTTTGGTAGGCTTCTAGCCGGAACGGGCAAGATGCCCGTTCCACAATACTTTATTTTTTTGTGGCACAGGCATCTTGCCTGTGCTCAAACGGGCAAGATGCCCGTTCCACAATACTTTATTTTCTTGTGGCACAGGCATCTTGCCTGTGCTCAAACAGCTTATTCAGAATGGTGCAAAATTTCCGATTAAACCTTGTCTTTCGCAGGCGGAACCAAACCTGTTTTATTCAAACCCGCATCAATCTGCCTGAGCAATTTAAAATCGTCTTCGGGTAAAGAATTAACTGGCGAGTGTTTTTCCAGAAACGAGAATGCTTGCCGAAATTCACGCGGCCGGGAGTCGATCGCACCATCGAAGTGACAAGGTACAATTTTTTCAAAGTCCCAACTCGCCACTTTATCCACCCAATCGAGAGTTTCCCTGGGGGCGCGGTTGAGAATCAATGTCTGCAAAATCGGCGCGACAAACAACCGCCCCCCTCCCCGCAAAGCCTCAAACGATCGCTCCCAATGTGTTTTCCACTTGAACGGATATAACCCGAAATAAGCTTTCCTAGAGCGTTCTGGCGCTTCTCGTGCCTTGGCAAATACCTCCGACCACGGCGGCACTTCCAGCACGCTAGGGCTAAAATACATGGCAAATAAGGCGATTCTCTGCCACCCTTTGCGCCGATTTTCGTGGGTGTCTGCCACCGTGTCCGAGGCGCTGTCTTTGGCGTGAAATAGCAGCGGGTACGAGTCGAGTTGGACGATCGCGGGGGGATTTTCGGGAATGGAAACTATGGAATCTGTTAGCATCAGGGTGCGCGATCGTCTGTGAAATAACGCAACTTCAGCAAATCTGCCCAAACCGAGGTCCAGCGGGCCGAGAATTGCCCAGTCAAATTGATCGGCTAAGGGGGTGTTGCTGCTGTCAAAGGGCAGTACAGAGGTGCGTTTCGCGGGCAAACCCAGCCAACTCAGCGGCAAATTCACCGGGAAACTCCACTGCTGCGGGGCGACAAACACCTGCGCTTCGGGAAAACACCTCGCAAAGGGGCCGACAAAAACTTTGTGCTCGATGCCTGAAACCGTTGTCAGCAGGATGTACTTCACCTCGCCGTGCTCTGCTACTAACTCTTTTACCAAGCGGATGCACTCAGGAGTCGGTGCAACCGGGGCGTAGACGAGAAGGCCTTCGGGTTCTAGTTTAATTACTGTCATCCGAATCGGGACGACTACGTAGAAAATGCCTTGTAGTTGGTCAAAAGTCCAGATTGTGTCCTTGACTATTTCCTTGCGGATGGTGCGCCGCTTGCTGTAGGGATAGAGGGGGACGACCGGCCAAAAGGCCCAAGAATAGTCCCGATAATCAATCTGTGCTGATGTTGGTATGCCTTCGCCCTCTGCCACTGGTGCGACTCCTTGCCGATTTTTTTGTACGTGCGTGCGATCGAACTATTTTTATCTTATTTCACTCCTGTTGCGCGGATTCGAGGAGTTGAAACCGGGTTTCACCAGGCCTGGGTGCGAGAACTATTAAACCAACTGTTCAGGATCGATGCCTAACTCCCGCAACCGCGCCGCTAGTCTTTCCTCTCGCTGTTGAGAGTCTGTCAGTTGCTGTTGAGATTCTGTCAGTTGCTGTTGAGCTTCAATTACTTGCTGTTGAGATTCTATCAGTTGCCGTTCCGCCGCCGTTGCTCTTTCACCCGGACTCAAAATCAACCCTCCTTGGGCCGTAAACCACCGCAACCACAACCGATTCATACTCTTATAAGTGCCTTGCCACCAACCTAAACTCAACTGCAACTCAGGAATAAATAACCGCCCATCAATTAATTCTGCAGGTTCATAGTGACCTCCTACAAGATGAAAAGCTCGCAATTCATCCGTGTAGCGACTGAACACAAAATAGTAAGGAATCCGCAAAATTTGTTCATAAACTTGCCACTTAGTCGGCGGTTCCCCAGCTTGCTGAACAGTCCGCCCTAAATCTTCATCTTCAGTGCCCGGCGATAGCAATTCCACCACCACAAACGGATTTACCCGTTCTTGCCAAACTACATAACTCAAACGCATATCGCGCCCTTGATAAAGCCTTGGCACACCCACCGCAGCAAACCAATCCGGGCGTTTATGCCAGCGCGGTTGTGTTGCATCGTAATACAAATTTAGGTCACTGGCTGTAAAGACTTGTTCCGCATCCCATCCCGGCGGCAAAAACGTGAATTCCAAGAGTTGCGGCTGATCTAAATGAAATGTATCTGGCAAACCGGGCTCCTTTGGGTCTTCGCTAGGTAAATCATACATTGTTGGCAAACTCTGCCGGGGGTCTAAAGGCGGTTCAGCTTGAGCAGGCGGGTAAGTCGGGAATGTCATAATCAATTCTGAGGTTGCTTATCCTGATATGATTATAACCTTGTGAGAATGTCTTGCATTTTCAAAGAATTCCCATTAACTCTCAATCTCAAATCTCAAATCAAAACTCCAAAATCGATATGACTCAAAACTACCGCATCACTCTTTTACCAGGAGACGGCATCGGCCCTGAAATTATCGCTGTGGCGGTAGATGTCCTGAAACTTGTCGGTCAACAATTGGACATCGGCTTTGAATTTCAAGAAGCTTTAATGGGCGGCGCTGCTATTGACGCAACAGGCAATCCGCTGCCAGAAGAAACACTGGAAAAATGCCGCAACTGCGATGCAGTATTGTTAGCAGCTATTGGCGGTTACAAGTGGGATAATTTGCCCCGCGAACAGCGCCCTGAAACTGGATTATTAGGACTGCGCGCCGGATTGGGATTGTTTGCAAATTTGCGTCCTGCGACTATTTTACCGCAATTGGTTGATGCTTCTAGTTTGAAACGGGAAGTTGTCGAAGGCGTGGATATTATGGTAATCCGCGAACTCACAGGCGGCATTTATTTCGGCAAACCGAAAGGTATTTTTGAGACGGAAACAGGCGAAAAACGCGGCGTCAATACGATGGCTTACACGGAGTCGGAAATTGATAGAATCGGGCGAGTCGCTTTTGAGACGGCCAGGAAGCGGGGGAAAAGGCTGTGTTCCGTTGATAAAGCGAATGTTTTGGACGTTTCGCAACTGTGGCGCGATCGTATTATTGCCCTTTCTTCAGAATACCCTGATGTCGAACTTTCTCACCTCTACGTTGACAACGCAGCCATGCAGTTAATTCGCTGGCCGAAACAGTTCGATACAATTGTCACCGGCAATTTATTCGGCGACATTCTTTCCGATGCGGCGGCGATGCTAACTGGTAGCATTGGGATGCTGCCTTCTGCTAGTTTGGGAGCAACCGGGCCGGGAGTTTTTGAACCTGTGCACGGTTCCGCACCGGACATCGCCGGACAAGATAAAGCAAATCCCATCGCCCAAGTTTTGAGTGCGGCAATGATGCTGCGCTACGCCTTAAATCAGCCGGAAGCTGCTAATAAAATCGAGCAAGCAGTTGTCGAAGTTTTGGATCGAGGTTATCGCACTGGCGATATCATGTCAGAAGGCATGAAACTCGTCGGCTGTCGGGCAATGGGCAATGCTTTAATTGAAGTTTTGCAAGGTTGATCGATGGTCTGGTAGGGGCGGGTTTTACGAATAATATTCGACGCACACGCACAATCTCATAAACCCGCCCCCACACAACTAATAACCTATATCAACCTTGACTTTGATCGCAGGGAAAAAGGTACATTGAGGCTTACCGTTGGGAGGGGGCGGGTTTATAAGATTATTAATTTTTGGCGATTATGGTTGGTAAAACCCGCCCCTACTGGAATTGATGTGAATTATTCGTTGGTGGGGGCGGGTTTATGATGATTTTTTGTGAGTTTTATAGATCCGGGCGAACCCGCCCCTACTGGAATTGATGTGAATTATTCGTTGGTGGGGGCGGGTTTATGATGATTTTTTGTGAGTTTTATAGATCCGGGCGAACCCGCCCCTACAGGAATTGGGGTTTAATGTTCCGCTGTCAAAAGATTGAATTGCTCGGTATCAATGCGATTTGCTCGATACAAAACTTCAGCTATTTCCGAAAGCGCTAACACCGAATGGGCGCGATAACCGTTGGCCTGCATCTTATCTTTGACTCCCTGTTCGTGGTCGATTAATACCACAATATCTTCCACATTCAAGCCAGCCGATTTTAACTTAGCCGCGCCTTCCATTACGCTTTTGCCACTAATCAAAATATCATCGACTACGACAATCGTTTCTCCTGCCTGAAAATGCCCCTCAATCAATTTGCCTGCACCGTAAGTTTTCACCTCCTTGCGCGGGAAAATCATCGGGCGTTCCATCCGCAACGCTAAACCGGTTGCTGTGGGTAAAGAACCGTAGGGAATTCCGGCAATGCGATCGAATTTTAAATCCTTGAGAATGTCTGCATAAGCGCTGACAATTTGGTGGAAAATCTGCGGAATAGAAATTATTTTCCGCAAGTCGATGTAATATGGAAATACGGCTCCCGATGCTTGTACGTGGTCGCCAAAAACTACGCAGCCGATGTCATAAAGTTGCAAGATTAAATCGCGGTGAGGTTCCGGTTGCAAAAAGCAAACATCCGGCAGCCACAGTTCGCAAGTGGGACTACCTTCGATCGCGCGCAGCCTCTGTTGATTAATATTATCCCGCAATTTCTCAATTTCTCGGCGTGGCTCTTTGCCCGCTAATAAACTTGGGGGGACTGGCAGCAGCAAACCGTCACCATTTGTGCTTAAACCGGCCGCCAGCAGTTGTGCGAGGTCGTTTTCTTCTGTGAGGTCATTTTCTTCTGCGATGTCTCCTTCAACTAAAATTAGGCGTTCAGGAGCTTCTTTGCGGATACGCGCTAACATATCGGGCATTACTCCTACCTCTAAACCGACTTTTTCGGGAGTTCCCCAAGTTTGAGAAAGTCGGACTAATTGCAAGTAAAAAGGGTTTTTTGGCGTCGGATATTCTTGCAAAGCAGCCCCTGACGGGTTGGCGGTGGCACAGAGTACAAAAACAGTTTTTCCGGCGTATAACAAGAAAGGCGCTACTTGGTCGAATCCGGCATAGGGACTTAAGGTAATAGCGTCAACTCGCCAGTCTTGAAATACTATTTTGGCAAACACTGTGCTGGTATTTAAATCGCAGTGTTTGGCATCTAAAATTACTGGCAGGTGAGGGGGAATAATGTTTAAAATTTGTTGCAGCAATGCCCAACCGGGAATACCGAGAGATTGGTAAAAACCGAGGGTGATTTTGCAGGCACAAATTAAATCGGCTGTTTGGTCGATCGCACTTTTTAGCTTGGCAAACAAATCAGTTACAAAACTTTGAGTTTCTTCCCCTGTCATCGAAACCTGCGGGGGCAAGGTTTCCGGGTCGGGGTCGAGGGCTAAATAAAGCAAACTTTGATTGGTTTCAACAGCCGCTAACAGCTTATCGAAAAAGTTGGTTCGATCCGTCATAGTGTGTTATGGAGGTAAGGGGAATTTAAAAAATTGCAGATCAAAGTGGGAGGGGTGTTGTGCCGGAAGAAACCGATCCCCGTTGAAATTGAAATTAAGAATCTTTTAAGATTGTAGAATGTAAAGAGCAGGAAATCTGTAACTTTGGGAGCAGTTTCATGGGGAATGATTTTCGGGTTAGCTACACCAGTGATTGCACCTAACCCGCAGCAAATCAATTAGTTGCGGTAAACTAACCAGTCTCCGGGCGGTGATTTGATCGGCATTCGCCTGCGGTACGCGAGTTTAGCAAATGCGAATTTGCAAGGGGGAGATTTGAGATCAGCAAATTTTAGGGAAGCTAATTTATCCGGGGCAAATTTGAGCGGGGCTTCTTGGCGGCAAGCTAATTTAAAAGGCGCTAATTTGACTCAAGTTAATTTAATCCAGAACCCGTTTAACGGGGCTAATCTAAAAAATCCTACCGTTGGAGGTATTATTTGGGTTGACGGTAGTATTAAATAGAGAAATCCTTGCAGGAGTCGTAAATTTTTAACCCCACCCCAACCCTCCCCTTGCTAAGGGGAGGGAGTAAGAAATTCACAAATGATTTAGGATTGCTATAGAAGCAGAAGTTAAAGCAATGCCCGCCTTATATTAGGGGTAGCAATAAATGATCGGTACGATCGACTTTACGATTTGGGACGAGTTGCTGCAACGCTACGTTGACGATTTGGGCCGCGTCAATTATCGGGGCTGGAAAGCTGAGGGGGCGGATGTTTTGAGGGCGTGGCTGGAAAGTTTGGCGGATGTGGATTTGGCGGATGGTACTGATGCGGATGCGCGGCTGGCGTTGTGGCTGAATGCGTACAATGCGATCGCAATTTCTCAAGTTCTGGAAGTATATCCGATCGCGTCCATCCGTCCCAAAATTTTGGGAATTCCCAACTGGCTGAGTTTTTTGGATTTTTTCACTCGTTCAAATTCGATTATTGGCGGCAAAAAGTACAGTCTCAATCAAATCGAACACGCAATTTTGCGGCCGGAATTTGCGGAACCGCGCATCCATTTTGCATTAGTTTGCGCTGCTGTCGGGTGCCCGCTGCTGCGCCGGGGGGCTTATTTCCCGGAGTCGGTACGGACTCAACTAGAAGCGGATGCCAGCCGTTTTATTCACAATCCTGATAAGGTGCGATATGATGCCGAGAAAAAGACGCTTTATTTGAGCAAGATTTTTAAGTGGTACGGCGAGGATTTTGTGAAGGCGGCGGGTTCGGTGGTTGAGTATGTGGGCGGTTATTTGGGGCCGGAGGCGGCTGTGGGCGATGGATGGGCGATCGTTTTTTTTCCTTACGACTGGAATTTGAATCGGGTTGATGGATAAAATTTGCGCCTGTGGGTAGGTGTTTTTTTGAGGGAGTAATTTTTTTCGGCTGTCGTTACCCCTTCAAATTGCCAGATTCAACAGGGCGATCGGATGACTCCGAGGCAACACGGCGATCGACTGTGACCAGGGGTGAGGCTGGCACGGCTGGCACTGGCAAGGCTTCAAAATGAAGCATTTAGGGGGTTGTGTGGGGTTTTGGGGCGATCGGATGGCTGACAGGGCTGAAGGGGTGAGAATCGCACCACAGGCACGGCTGAAGCGATGGGATATGTGGCACGGTCTAGCAGTCTGAGAGGCTGGCACGGCTGGCAAGGTCTAGCGGTGGGAGCGGTGGCGGTCTAGCAGTCGGAGAGACTGGCACTGTCTAATGGTTGAATAGTGGTGGTCAGTTGGAGCCGTGACGGGGTGTTGTTGATTTTTTGTCAAAGTTGGTAAATTCAGAAACTCTCGAATTGTAGAGTTCATTGGCTCATATGAGTATTTATTATGTAAATAGTTGATGTCCAATATAGATATGTTATTATAGTGACTTGATGCTTAGGATAGTAAATTTTATAAATCTACAAGGAATCATTGCTTTATGAAAAATGCTTTTTCGATGTCCTTAAATCAAACATTTACAGCCAATGATGAAGTAATAAATTATCAATCATATGTTAATTTATTTTTGATTTGTGATGTGTGTAAAGAAAGTGTATTTTTCAAGAAGGGAAGTGATTTAAATAAGCCCGGAATAATAAAAGCACCACATTTTTCACATTATAAAGATAGTGGTAAAAATCCTTGTCCTGAGAGAATAGAGATTAAGACTTCTTCAAAATCTACTGATTCTGAGGGCAAAGAGCAAAGTTTAGAAAAGTTTCATATAAAAATTCAAGATATTATTAATGAAGGGATAACATATTCTGAAAATATAACTTATCCAGAGCTTGAATATCATATAAAAAGAGGTCAACAATTTATAAATGAATATAATATAGATATTAATTTATGGGTAGAAAACTTTTATAAAAATAGATATGAAATTCAAAAAACTGCATTGAGTTTGTATCATAATAAATCCTCTGAATCTCAGTGTATATTTTTTTCAAATATAGTTCTTTATTTGTGTCTTCCTATTAATGATAAAATTTTAATAAAACTACTTTATTATGTGTTTGTTTTTAATAAAAATATTTTTGTTACAAATAATATAGATGAAGTTTTTACTAAAGTTATTGAATTAATAAGTTATATTAAATTGGGAGATGAATATCAAAGAGGAAAACGTTTAATTGGTTTTAATGACAATAATATTGATAATATTTCATTATCAGAAAATAATTTAGAAACCGAAACTGTTAAGCGTAAGATGGTGAAAGTTCAAACACGTTACAGTAGTATTTTAAAAGCTTTTTACGGTATAAGTGATGAACATGAGGTTTTAGAGAAAGTAGAGTTCCATTATTATTTATGTTGTCCTAAAAAAGTAAAAACATGGCGGGGTATAGTTTACAAACCAATAGCAAGAAAACCATCAGAAAAAATAAGTATTACTTGGCATGAAAATATAGATGGTGAATATTTGAATATATGGCACAATATGTCAATTGTAGCAATTTTTTATTTGACAACAGATAGGACTATTAAATGGGAACCTTTACCTGAGTATTTTTTAACTCAGAGTATTATTGCTCAACCTGAAAATATTCTTCTCAAACCCCAAGAACATATTATTTTTAGTGATAATTTGTCTGAGTTTTTTAGTAAATGGCTTAATGTATGGTTTTTTAAAGAATTTTTTAAAAGTAATGCTCTCGTATCAATTTATCCACCATATTTTGTTAAGTTGTTGTTTCTTTTTAGAGCGTTTATAGGCGATGGTTTAACCGTAGGTGTGAATGTCAACCTTGAAGATATAAATAAAATTTATAAGGAATCATTACTTGAATTAATAGGTGATTCTAAATCAATGAAAAAGAAATATTTGAGTTCTAATAAACCTATACAAAAATTAAAAATCAGTTGTTAACTTTTAATAAAGATATTGGGGCGATTTTTCGCTGGTAAGTCTAGCGCTGTCGGTTAGAGATGTTGGAGAGGCTAGCACGGTCGGAGCGATCGAACTGTCGGAGCGGTGGCAAGGTCGGATAGGTTGGAGAGGTGGGAGCGGTTGTACGATTGGATTGGAGCGGTGGCGGTATAGCTTTTTTGCGTCACACTCGCACGTTGCAACCTATTGCTTTTTTAAAAACTGGGAGGATGTGGGAGCGGTGGCACACAGAGAGCGGTGAGAGCGCGGGGCGGGGCGGGGCGGTGTGTGAAAAAGTAGCGGTTCGGGGCTGTTTTGGTCTAGCTTTTTGTGTTGAGTAGCTACATAAACAGTTGATGTACTACAATAGAAAATATTTTTCTCTTAAGGTGGCTTGTTATGAGTATTCTTCAACGTCGAGAATATAAAGGATTTGATGTTGATTTTGAACAACTTAGTCTAGAATCTTACTGTGGAAAGGTTTACTATAGAGTAATAGTAGCAGCAAATATTTTATCCGATCAATTAACAGATTATGCTGCCATTCAAATTAAGAATCCAGATAGGGAATATAAAACTAAACCCTATTCAACCCCAGAGGAAGTTTTCATTCATTTAATGGGATGGGTAGATTGTAAGCTTTATTATGATGAGTATAATAATATTCCCGAAGATGATGAAGATTCTTACCAAAATAAATATAATGAGTTATTAAAGAAACTTGAAAATAAACGTTTTGAAGAAGATGTTAAGAAGTCACAAACTACTAAGGATAAACGAGAGTCAGCCTATCAAGAAGGTTGGACAAGTAAGATAGAGGAATTAAATAATATGCAAGTTATAAATCCTGAGTAGGATACTTATAACATGAAGTAGCATCAAGGGTTACAGGGCTTAGGCGGGGAAATTAGAGTTTCCCCGCCTAGATTTATTTAGCAAAGTAAGGTTGGTGATATTCTCACGTCACTATCTAAAAATGGTGTGACTGTTAGCGAAACTTACAGGTTGCAATCAACCTAAATCCCTATCAGGGATTGAAACATGGCCTTAATCAGGTTGAGGGTGGAGATTTTCACTAATCGGTAGGTGGTTAGATGAATGCTAACCAATTAGCTATTGATCCGCCCTTAAACCTCTCCACTCAAAATCTGTTGAACCGTCAAACTTAGCTGTGGAAACATCGGAGATACGATCGCCTCTCCATCCCGAAATACCCCACCCTCAACATATTGCCCCTCCTCAAGCCGCAAAACCGTCACCAATTCTTCTATTGGATCGATAACCCAATACTCTGCAATGCCCCGCGCTGCGTACTGAGCTCGTTTGCGATCGTAATCCCGATCCCTGCCCACTCTACCCGGACTCACTACCTCCACAACAAACCGAGGAGGCAGCATATCGAAAGTGATAGTTAGCCTGGTTGCTGTCAGCGGAATGTGTTCAGGTTCCAGAATTATCAAATCGGGGTAGCGGTTGGCCGCATCTCCCGATCGCAAAACGGCAACTTGAACCTCGCAATTATGCGTTTTAATCAGTCTGAGTGGCACTAGCCCGCTGCTAGCAAGATAGAAAAATAGATAATTAGCAATGAAATTATTAGGTTCAGATTCTGGTGGCAAAGCTATTAACTCCCCATCAATTAACTCATAGCGTTGACCCGTATCATGTGAGTAATTAAGGTACTCGTCAAAAGTTAATTTTTTAGAGTGAGCTTGTACCATAATATTACATTCCTTAATTTATTCGTTCCTTTCTGCTGGGAGTTTGTTTATGTAGAAACGGTTTCAACAGCCGAAGGATATCAATCAAAACTGCTGTGCTAGTTCAGCAGGTGTCCCAGCCTCCATCGACAATCAACCCACAAGTGACATATTAAAAACTATCACAGTTCAAATCCTCTGGAATATAAACAATGATTTCAGATAAATTTCGGCGCGAGTTGCGAGAACAAGCCAAACTCTGGCAAGCAGAAGGACTCATCGACACTTCATTCTACCAACAACTTTCGGAACGCTACCAATTCAACACACTCGAAACCGCCTCCCGCAACCGTTTCCTCAGCATTCTCATCAGTCTCGGCGGCATTCTCCTCGGTATAGGAGTGATCACCTTTGTAGCCGCAAACTGGCAAGTTTGGTCACGCGAAGTGAGAGTTGCACTGCTGCTAAGTCTTTTCGTAGCAGTCAATGCAGCAGGTTTCTATCTGTGGCGAATTCCCCCATCCCGAAGCCAAAACTCCCATCCCAATATGCCCGCAACAAAAGGGCGAAATAAACTCTTAGGTGAAGGATTGTTGCTGTTAGGAGCTCTGATTTTAGGAGCAAATATGGCATTGATGGCGCAAATGTTCCATATTGGCGGTTCTTCCTATGGACTTTTCGTTGCTTGGGGAATCGGCGTGCTCGGAATGGCTTACAGTTTGCGGTTGACTTCCTTGGGCGTTTTGTCCGCACTTTTAATCGGTTTGGGCTATTGGCTTGCCGTGTTAGATTGGTCTTCCAAAGTCGAGTTTTCTTGGCTGGAAGTTTTGGTGCGGCAAATGCCGATCGCAGCCAGTATAATGTTTGTGCCGCTGGCTTATTGGTGTCGATCGCGTGCTATTTTTGCCATAGGTGCGATCGCGATAATTTTTTCGCTACAAGTTTCTATCGTCCAAGGGTTAAATCCAACCTGGGCTGCTGCAATTTTTTGTGCCCTACCGCCCGCTTTGCTGTGGGGATACGACGATGCAATCTGGCCCAAGGTACGCAGCAAGCTGTTTCAACCTACCGCCCGCAGTTTAGCCCTGCTGTTTCTCGCCGGTGTGTTTTATGTTCTTTCTTTCCACTGGTTTTGGCAAGATTTGCCGAATCCTGCGCCAACGGAGTCGGATTGGGTTTTGCTGGCAAATGTGGCTGTTTTGGGCGGTTTCACGCTGTTTGAGTGGCTGCGTTTGGGACGTTTGGAACTGCGGCGACCAAAACAAAAAGCAGTGGATTTGACTACAAGTGCGATCGGCATTTTAATCCTCGCCAGCGCCTTAATACCGCTTATTCACCTCAATTTTACTCCCCTTCCTCAATTAGCAACTTTTCTGTTCAATGTTTTATCATTTTTGCTCGCTGTCGGCTTAATCCGAGAAGGTTTAGCATTAGGAAACCGCCGGACTTTTTGGGGAGGCATGGTATTAATCACCCTACAAATTATCAGCCGAGTCTTTGAATATAACACAGGATTGTTGCTCAAATCTTTTGTATTTGTTTTGTGCGGAATTGGTGTAATTGCTGCGGGTTTGTGGTTCGAGCGTCACTTCGCAAAAATCCCCGATGAATAGAAATTATTCATCTCTCTCTTCTCTCACTCAGCGCCCTCTGCGTTCTCTGTGGTTTAATCATTCCGAAACAACCGTAAACAATATAACCCATACATAACATGAACACAAACAACATTGACTTATTAGTTGAAAATCCAGATACAACAAATCTGTTTCAGCTTCCCCCGGAAGCAAAACGCCTTCCCGCGTGGCGAATGTGGGTTCCTTTACTCTTGCAAATCGGACTAATTGCCGCCGTACCCGCGACCGCAGTTTACACTTTTATTACAGGCAAAACAGTTGTCCTGCAAACAGCACCAGTAGACCCTTACGACTTTTTGCGCGGATATTACCAAGTTTTGAGCTATGATATTTCCGAGCGCACAAATCTCCAAAAACTCCCCGGCTGGAAAGATTTGCCTGGGGAAAAAATATATTGCCCGCCCGGAGTTGCTTGTCCACAAAATACGCACAGTGTCAAGGCAAAAACCAGTTTTTATGTAATCTTAGAAGCGCCAAAAACCGCGACTAATCCCGGCCGCCCCCAAGCTTGGAAACCCGTCCGCGTCAGTCTGGAAAATCCCGTTAATTTGCCCGCCAACCAAATCGCAATTAAGGGCAAATATAACGGTTGGCAGATGGAATACGGCTTAGAAACTTATTATATGCCAGAGGATGAAAGGGAAAAAGTCAATCAGGAGATTAGCGAAGCTCAAAGGAACCAGCGACAATCTTTTTTGGTAGAAGTAAAGGTTGACAAAACAGGCCATGCTGTGCCTGTGAGTTTGTGGGTGCGCGATCGCAATTATCGATTTTAGCCAATTTAGCCAAAAGGTCGATCGGCCTTTTGCCCTGGTTTTGAGTATTTTAGCTTAGGGAGGGGGCGGAGGTTGGGCGATACCCTACCGCAACGGGCCAGCAGGCGCAATGGGATAGCTTCCCTCGCGCAGACATTTCAATTGCCGACAACCCAGGAGAATCTATTAAGATATTTGACACTCCCCAGCCTAAAGGCGTGGGGATTCTTAATTCATCGACTAACCTTTAAGCGCCATGTCCTCGCGGCAATTCTTAAACTTTTCAACCGTAGGAAATACTACCCATTGACGAGCTTAACTCAAAACACTCCAGAGGGTCTGTCTCCAAAAGCGTACTAGGATACTGAGCCTAGAGTTCGGATATGCCCTACCCTACCTAACAAATGAAAAAGTTCTTTGTTTTCTGGTAACGAGGATGTATTAATCCCCTAGCTGTTTTAAGAGTTTTCGCCGCTCTGTGTCCCCAGTTTGTGCCTAAAAGTGTGTCTTAACTGTTTCACGAGGGCAAAGGAGTTTAACCTTGACTTTTGCAGTATACTACAAAAAAACCAGCAATTCCCTGATTTTTTAGAATAGATTTAAGAAATTAAAGCCGTTCTAGAAGAACGGGGTTTTAAACCCAACTTTCCGATAAGACTTGCAAAAATCTTGCCAGTTCAAGGGCGCAAGTCATGACTCTACTGGAGCTTCTCATGTTAGCCGAGCTAATCTCTGCCAGACGAATACTCAAGACCAAACTCCTCGACTTCTTAGGACTTCCCGAAAATTGCCAAGACCAAACAGATCATCTCGTCAACCGAATTGTATCCCTGCTGGAAGAAAATCCAGCCGAACAAGAAAGATTTTGGGAGACTTTCAAAAGTGAATTAGCCGTCGATCCCGTTGAATTAGAAACAATACTCAAGTGTTCGCCAGCAGAACGCCAGCAGTGGATTGAACAAGACAAACTCCCTATTTTAGAATACCGCTCTTTCCGCAAATCAGGAATCCATTTAGAATATCCCGTTCACGACAGAAGATTCATCTTAAGTCTAACGCCAACCGATATTAATAATTGGCGCAAAGAACCCAAAGGGCTGATTAAAAATAATCGCGAAATACCCACCCCAATCAATACAGAAAAGCCTGAAGAAAACGAACAATCACGACTAGCTTTTAGTTCCGAGTGGGAAAAAATCATTGCCGACTGGAAAGAACAAGGTTCGGCGGAAATTTCAGCAACCTTCCAGCTAGCTTACTGGACAGTTTGGGCATCGCGCTGGGCAAAAGAAAATCAGCTCAACAGCTTTAAAGCAATTAATAAATATAAGGAAGTCTACGAAACTCACCAACAGGAATGGTATCAGCGAAAAAATCAAGCAGTCAAGTTACTGATTGAGATGCCCTACGCCATGCTTTACTTCTACCGTCCGGCGGATTCTGACAAATTATATCTCGAACTGTGCGACGACCACCAGGAAATGATGAAAGATGGCTACTTTTGGGATAAGTGGGATTTTTTCTATCAGAACCGCAAACTTGTAAATAAGTGCCGCGAATGCGTGTACTCCGACATCAAAGATTATTACTCGCTTTACTATCTCGAAATCAAAAGCGACAAGTTTCCCGATTTTAGTTTTTCTTTCCACACGCCGTACCCAATCGGCAGAAAATTTTTGCCGCATCCAGAAACGCTGCCTTATGTAGACCACGTAGAACAGGACGGCATTTTTCGCTTTGGTCGCCCGCTGCTGGAACAAGAGAAAGCTATTCACACCGAAAAGGATGTATTGCTCAAGTTTGAGGCAGCTTTGGCAGAAGCGAAAAAGTTTGTTTAGTCAGTAGTCATTAGTCAGTAGTCATTAGTCATTAGTTGACAAGTATAGTAAGATGCGCGCGCCGACCTCAGAAACCGGGTTTCTCCCGATATTTATCGTCACTCAACCCAAAATTCGTAGAAACCCGGTTTCTTCCCCGCGCACTAATGACAACTGTCAACTGACAACTGTCAACTGACTTTTGAACTTGGATTACTTGAATGCTGCCGTCAGCATAAAGTTTTGGTTGTGGAGTTCCTTCGGAATTGTACGATCGCCATTCTACCTCTGCCAACAAACTCCCCAGTCAGTTTCGAGCGACTTTCAAGCAGTTTCAGTCTCCAATAACAACAAAAATACAGCCAACCCTGGCCAAAATACCGGATTTGTGGGTCGATGAAAATCTACCAAAATGAATAGACCACCGGGCTTAAGCACGCGGTATACTTCCTGAAAGATTTGTCGCAATTGCGCCCGTTGCATTTCGTGCATCGCAACGCTGCTGTGTACTCCTGTCAAACTGACAGTCGGCAAAAGCTTTTAAATAATAATTGGCTGATGGTACATTTTTCCTTGGCCGTTGCAGAGATAATCGCGAAGCGTGAAGTCCTGTGACATCCGGGAAATATTGCACCAGAAATTGCTTAGTTTGACCGCTACCGCAGCAACCGTCTAAAACTTTAGTTTCGGCGCTGACGGTTAAATTTTCCCAGGCTAGTTGACCCAAACGAGTATTGCCGCCTACGCTCACTCGCAGCCAGACGCGCGATCGCAATCCTAGATACACTGATACCGATAACTTAAATCTCTAAAAATTGTTGCCATAGTCAAAATTATGTATACCTTGCTATCGACTTAAGATATTATCAAAAAACTGGGTTTAAAACCCCGTCCTTATAGGACGGCTTTCTATTGGATAAACGTGAAATGTTTGACAAAACAATCCTCAGTCAGGTTAGAATTAAGTGGCCAAGGTGAAACTCCTTTGCCATCGTGAAACAGTTAAGACACACTTTCAGGCATAAATTTAGGGGCAAAGAGCAGCGAAAACTCGCTATACAGCTAGGGATTTAAAAATAACATCCCAATATCCAGAGAACGAAACACTTTGTTGACGGTTCAAGTAAGGCGGGGCACGCCTGAACTCTAGGTTCGTATCCTAGTACGCTTGGGGAGATAGACCCTCTGGGATTCACTAAGTTAAGCTCGTCAATTGGTGGTAGACCACGGTTGAAAGGTTTAAGCATTGCCGTAAGGATAGTGAATAGTAAGGTCAGTCATTGATCCAAGAATCCTCGCGCCTGATAGTCGAGGAGTGTCAATAAGTTATATCATAAAGATAAGTAACAGAACTGAGACGATGGGAGAGCTGTAACCGCTATGGGTCGTGTGGGAGTATTGCTATTAAACTTGGGCGGGCCAGATCAAATCGAGGATGTCCGTCCTTTCCTGTTCAACTTGTTTGCTGACCCGGAAATCATTCGCATCCCGTTTCCGTGGATGCAAAAACCGCTCGCCTGGTTGATTTCGACCCTGCGCTTTCAAAAATCCCAGGAAAACTACCGCCAAATCGGTGGCGGCTCTCCTTTGCGGCGAATTACCGAGGAACAAGCCCTAGCCCTGCAAGAACTCTTGCAAGAAAAGGGACAAGATGCTCGAGTATACGTGGGGATGCGCTACTGGCATCCTTTTACCGAAGAAGCGATAGCCAAAATTAAGCGCGATCGCATTGAACATTTGACAATCTTGCCGCTGTATCCTCAATTTTCCATCAGCACCAGCGGTTCTAGCTTCCGGCAGCTAGAAGAAATGTGGGGCAAAGATCCTGCCCTCAAGGATATACAATATACCGCGATTCCTTCTTGGTATCAGCGGCCTGGTTACATTCAGGCAATGTCGGAATTGATAGCCCAACAACTAGACCACAATCCGAATCCCGATCGAGTTCACATCTTTTTCAGCGCCCACGGCGTCCCCCTCAGCTACGTAGAAGAGGCTGGAGACCCCTATCAGCGCGAGATTGAAGATTGCACTCGTCTGATTATGGAACATTTAGATCGATCGAACGAACACACTCTAGCTTATCAAAGTCGGGTTGGCCCGGTGGAATGGCTCAAGCCTTACACCGAAGACGCCATAACCGAATTGGCAGAAAATGGAGTCCAAGATTTGTTGGTAGTTCCGATTAGTTTTGTTTCCGAACACATCGAGACTCTACAAGAAATTGACATGGAGTATCGAGAATTAGCAGAAGAATCGGGGATTGAAAATTTCTACCGAGTGCCCGCCCTGAATACTCATCCGGTGTTTATTGAAGCCTTGGCTGATTTAGTCATCGAGTCGATCGAATCTCCCAGCGTTAAATTCTCCGATGTTATACGCCCTTCCAAGAAAGTGAAAATGTACCCTCAAGAGCAGTGGGAGTGGGGTTTGACCACGGGGGCGGAAGTCTGGAACGGTCGTGTGGCGATGATTGGTTTTGTGGCACTATTGCTGGAGTTAATTACGGGTCAGGGCCCGCTACACTCGATCGGATTGCTTTAAACTCAAATGTTGCACCATTCTCAATAAGCTTTTTATGAACAGGCAAGATGCCTGTTCCACAAAGAGTGAATTTTATTGTGGAACAGGCATCTTGCCTGTTAAGCGAGAATGGTACAAGATATCAGTTTAAATTGACAGTTGACAGTTGACAGTTGACAGTTGACTGTTCACTGTTGTTAAAAATGACTAATGATATAAAATCCGTTGGTATCGGAATTATTCATCTCTCTCTTCTCTTCCTCAGCGCCCTCTGCGGTCTCTGCGGTTAAATCATTCCGAAACAACCGTAAACGATATGACTAATCACCAATAACTAATCACCAATAACTAATCACTAACTAATCAGGATCGCGCTTGCGGCGGCGGGGATTTCCCCTATCGCCCGGTATTCCCTGACTTTTGTACCAGCGATACCACTCTTTAGAACTGCGAATTGCCAGCCACAGCAGGATCATAGCCACTAATCCTCCCTGCCGCGGGGCGTCAAAGGCAAACAAAACCAAGGAAATGCACAGAACATCTTGGAGGAAAATCACCCAAATCGGCAAACCCCGCAGCCGGTAAAACCATCCTGCTTGTACCAGTTGCAGCACTAAAGCCAACAAACCTCCGACAATACCAATTATCCACAGCATCCAAGGGTGAGCAATAATTTCGTCGATCGAACTTACCTGAGCGATCGAAATTCCCATAATTGCTCCTACAATGGGACTGAAAATAATTTGCACAATTTGCAGTACCCGCTGTCCTACAAAGGTTTTAGAAGCAAATAACTCTAACAGCGACCAACTCACCAAGATGGTGATAGCCACCTGGGGGGGAACCCCCGACAATAGAGGTATTTCCGACCAAAGTTTGTCAATCCGCAACAAACCAATTAACAGCAGGGGCAGGGCAATTCTCATACCCCCTGCCGCAGACGCAGAGAGTGCGGCTAGGAGTCCAACCATAATAATAATTCAGTTTCTAACGTCAGCTAAAGCCTCGATCTATTTCAGAATTTAATTCCCCTGATGGCTGCCAGTGATTTGAGCGATCGAACTCAAATTGCGGCTTGAGCTTAAATATCACCCTCTATTGTAAGTGTATCTGCTTAATCGCTGCTTGGCACTGCTCGAAAAGTCGATCGACACAAGGTAGTTGACTGTTGCCAGAAGAAAGGAGGCAGCATTCAACCAGGATTGTGATTAAATTAGCTTAAGCACCAGAAGCCTTCTTCTCTCTGACAACAGTCAACTAACAACAGTCAACAGTCAACAGTCAACTAACTTATTATGTCTGAATCATTATTTGCCGATGCCAGCCGCCGATTAGAACGAGCCTTAAAATATGTGTCCCTTTCCGAGGATACGATCGAACGGCTGAAACACCCCAAATCCAGTTTAATTGTATCGATACCCGTGCGGATGGACGACGGTTCCCTGCGAATTTTCCAAGGTTATCGGGTGCGCTACGACAATACCAGAGGCCCGTCTAAAGGAGGAGTGCGCTATCATCCGGGAGTCTCCCTTGATGAAGTGCAATCCTTAGCATTTTGGATGACTTTTAAATGTGCAGTTTTGAACTTGCCCTTTGGAGGAGCCAAGGGCGGAATTACTCTCAATCCCAAGGAATTGTCCAAACTGGAATTGGAACGGTTGAGCCGGGGCTATGTCGATGCGATCGCAGATTTCATCGGCCCCGATGTCGATATTCCCGCGCCGGATGTCTACACCAATCCCATGATTATGGGTTGGATGATGGATCAGTACAATATTATTAAGCGGCAGCTTTCTCCAGCGGTTGTGACTGGTAAACCAGTGACAATTGGTGGGAGTTTGGGCAGAGATACCGCAACAGCAATGGGTGCTTTTTTTGTAGTACAAACTCTTCTACCCAAATTTGAGCTAAATCCTCAAGATACAACTGTAGCGGTACAAGGTTTTGGTAATGCCGGTGCCGAAATAGCTGAACTGCTCTGGAAAGCAGGTTACAAAGTTGTTGCTGTCAGCGATTCCCAAGGGGGAATTTATGCTAAACAAGGGCTGGATATCCCCAGTATTCGAGGTTTTAAAGACTCTAACAAAGGTATCAAAGCTCTTTACTGCGAAGGTTCTGTTTGCAATATTATCGAACACGAAATCTTGACAAATGAACAGCTTTTAGCATTAGATGTAGACGTGCTGGTTCCAGCAGCTTTGGAGAATCAAATCACAGAAGCCAATGTTAATGATGTTAAGGCTAAGTTTATTTTTGAAGTAGCTAACGGGCCGATTGATTCTGCTGCTGATTTGATTTTAGAAGCGAGGGGAATTCAGGTAATCCCTGATATTTTAGTCAATGCCGGAGGCGTAACGGTTAGTTATTTTGAGTGGGTGCAAAATCGCAGCGGGCTTTATTGGACGCTAGAGGAAGTCAATCAGCGGTTGAAGCATAAAATGGTCGAAGAAACTGAGGCAATTTGGAAAAAATCTCAGGAATTGTCAGTTTCCATGAGAACTGCGGCTTACGTGTACGGGTTAAATAGACTCGGAGAAGCGATGAATGCGAAGGGAACGCGGGATTATTATGTGAACGGTTGAGAAAAGTGCGGTAAGATTGTGCGATCGTACCATCTTACCGCAGCTCTTTGAAAAAAGTGCAGTCTACGAACCAAGTTGGCAAAATTTGGCTCTGAATTGGGGAATTTTAGGTTTGCACGCCGCAGTTTATTTAACCGCCACTTTGCTGTTGCAGAAGCGGAAAGATATTTTCAAATAACGCAAAACACGGCTATCTTCTCTTAGTCCGCGCAGGCGGACTTTGTTTTTGTAGAAGCGATTTCCAATCCCCAAGGGCAAAAGGGCGAAAGTGTAAAGTGCTAGGAAGTCCACGCAGCCACACACGCAACCCGAAAACCGAGGTCGTCGGAGCAATAATCCGGCGGATAGTAGTTGCGAAAAGCCGATCGGCAATTCCTCGGAAAGAACTTGCACGAACCCCCGCGCAGCAGCCGATGATGAGATGTTTCACTTTCCCGGGAACTTCCGTCAGTCGGTGCGCCGTTATATTTATCGTGCCATTTATCGCTGCACCACTCCCAAACATTCCCGTGCATATCGTACAATCCAAAGGCATTGGGGGGAAAACTTCCCACATCGGTTGTTTCTTCGCGATACAGTCCTGTATGGGCTTCGGCGTATGGTTTTTTTTTGTTATAGTTGACTAATTCTGGGGTAATGGTTTCTCCAAAATGAAATGGCGTTGTTGTTCCCGCACGACAGGCGTATTCCCATTCGGCTTCACTCAGCAGGCGATATTTTTTAAAGCTTTTTTGCGATAGTTTGTTACAGAATTCCACTGCGTCATTCCACGATACATTTTCTACAGGACGTTTTTCACCAAAGTAATAAGATGGGTTGTTTCCCATGACTGCTTCCCACTGTGCTTGGGCGATGGCGTATTTTTTTGCCCAAGATGGGTTGTTTCCCATGACTGCTTCCCACTGTGCTTGGGTGATGGCGTATTTTCCTGCATAAAAAGCGGGTACTGTTACTTGATGCTGCGGACTTTCGCTATCACGTCTATGTGCTTCGCTGTTGGGGGAACCCATCATAAATGTGCCACCGGGAATGTAAACCATTTCCAGTGCAATTGAGTTACCTAAGTCTTCAGGAAAAAAGCGAGCAAAGGACTTACTGCGACTGTTTTCTTTTCCTGTAACATCTACTGTCATGACCTCAAAGTCAAATGTAGGGAGATAGTCTTGGGGGAAATGTGGTTTGAGTTTTAAGTCATCCCTATCTTTCAACAGTGAATAGGCAGCTAATTTCACCTGCATTGACTCATCTTGCAATGCTCCAATTATCAAATCTACCCCTGCTTCTCCATATTTGAGCGCTTCGGAGAGTGCGGCGATTCTAACTTCTACAGCGGGTGAAGCTAAGCGGCTTTTAACGCCGGGGATGCCTCCGAGTACCGCAGCATTGACAGGAATTGAATTTTGACAGCCGAGGACGGCATCGTATTCTCTAGGTTCCTTTTGATGGTTTGACATTGAACCTTAGCCTCTGCCTTTGAATTCAGCACAACTTTACTCTACGATAACCAAATGCGGCTTAAATATCCCCCTCATTTCTTAGTCCGCGCAGGTGGACTTCGTTTGACAAGACGCGGTTTCAACCGCCGAATAATCAACGGATATAGATACCGTAGGGTGCGTCGCTGTCGATAGTCTGCTGCTCGTCTTGAAAATCTCGTAGCGACGCACCATACAAATATTTAATTTACCAAATCCTCTAAGGAAAGCTTCAGGAGGTCGCACAATGCTTTCGTCTGTTCGAGATAGAGTTTTGGAATATGTCGGCCTGCTTCCCAATTTTTCACAGTGGTTACACTCACGCCCAATTCATCAGCAACTTGCTGCTGCGTCAAAGAAAGCGATTGGCGTCGCTGTTTGAGTTTTTCCCCCACACTACTCATTCACTGTACCGATTTCAGAATTCCTATGGTTAAGGAGACAAATTAATTATGCCTGATACGGAACGACTTGATCGTTGGGTGGGGGCGGGTTTACGAGATTATTGATTTTAGGCAATTATGGTTGGTGAACCCGCCCCTACGATTTTTGCTGAACCAGCACTTAAAAACATAAAAAAATCCCCCAAACGGGGGATTTCTTTCAACGCTATTACATAGCCTTAGTCTCCGGCATCAAACACTTATCGGAATCGCAGCCCGCCGGCCCCGAATCCATCATTTCACCTAAGTCATAACGACTTAGTGCCGCATGAAAAACATCTATTTGGCGGCGCGCTAAAGTCTCTTCCACCATCTTGGTGTAAGTTTCCTTGCTCACCGGTTCAAAGGGCAAACGCGGGAAAGTTTCAAGAGCATCAAACCGAGCTAAAAGCGCTGCGGAAATGTAGCCTTCATCATCGCGAATCGCTTCATAAATCCGAGTCCCCAAACTTTCCACTTCATTTTCGCGCAGTTCAATCGTGGCCGAAGTGTTATGTCTGACATAGAACTTTTGCACTTGCATATAAAAGTCCATTTGTGCCGCCGCTGAGAATTTGTTAATGTCAATTTCATCAGCACCGGGTAAATCAGCCCAACTTACCGCAACAGGTATTTCTACCAGCCATTCTGTGCAGCGTTCATCGAAGGGATTGTTCAGCAAATTGCCGTTTTCATCTTTGTCAGATTGAGACGGAATCACGTTGTATCCGTAGTCGATGCAGGCGAGGGCTACGGGGTCGTTTTTGCCGAAAGTGATTCGGCGAATGAAACGCTGGGCTTTCGGCGGATGCCAGCCGGGGGAAGCACCTGTCAGCAGAGATTTAGTACCCGATGGTTGAACCGTTGTGCAGCGATTTGGGCGTTTTAAGGAATGGCGATCGCAATAATCCCATACTACCCGATCGACAATCTCGCGCCAACCACTCAAATACTCTTCTTCCCGGTGTTTAAAAGCGATTCCTTGCGGAGTTTGCGGGCGGCCTTCCACCCACCAGCGCAGCCACTCAACGCCAAAAGCATGAACGAAGAAATCGAACAATCCCGTGAAAGATACGCCGACAATCGGGTCTAATTCGCGGCTGTATTGATAGCGGGGTTCCAGAAATTTGTGATTGAGAAGTACCGCGACAGATAGAGCCGCCGCCTTGAAAGCTTCCTCCTGTTCTTTGAAATTGTAAGGGTCAAGTTGATTGAGGTGGATCTCAGAAAGATTACAGTTTCCAGCTAGGGTATTGCCGAAAACTCCCTTATGAAACTCTGGTTCGTTGAAGCAGTAAGTATCGTGCAATCCTGGTAATTCTTCGACACTTCTGACCACTTGCCATTTACCTTTGTGTTTAGCATTCGTCCCTTTGCTCACATCTAACCGCTGACAAGGAATTTCACCACAGTCAGTAATTTGCAAGTAATACAAATCCCGACTTCGGACACCGTAATTAGTAATTGACCCTTGATGAGCGCAAAGATTTAGCGACGAACGAATACCACATTTGGTCAAAAGTAACTGAACTCTGAAAGCGCGATCGCGGTCAGAAATATAAATTCTGATACCATTACTGTGGGTATTCGAGCCGTCAGTATCGGCTAATCCAGCAATAAAATGTAAAATTGCTTGCCGATTCCAGCTCGCAATTACATTTAGTGCTTCTGGGTTAACTTTCAAACTTTTCAGCAACTCTCCAGAAAAGCTCAAGTTAGTTACATCGGTAAAAGCAGGTAAATAGTCATAGCTTCTTTCAGGAGACTTATTTCCTGCTACTGATAATGCCATTTTGTGTTCGTAAAGTCGAACTTTCGCATTGTCATTTTTGTCTGTAGTCCCATCTCCTACAGCCACCCCCAAAGTGTAAGCATAACTTGAATCGATATTCAAGCCATCTTCATACTGAATTGTAAAAGGTTCAGTATGAATGCTATACCGACTTGTATCCATCAAGTCTTTGGTTTGAACTTCTCTGTAAACTTTACCAAAGCGATCCTTGACAAAAAAGCGATGATATTCTGTGGCATCCAGATAAGTACCATCACCAAACTTTACACGATAAAGTTTGCGTCGCCCGCCACAATTATCACTCGCTGTCTTAAATGGTGTGACGCAGCTCCATCTTTTACCATTCCAAATTTCGATTTCAGTTCCAACAACGTCCTTTATTTTATGCAGTCCGTCTCTAGTAATTAGCAGAGTGTCGCCACTGACACAATGAAAATTAGAGCCGATGATTTCACCACAGTTGTGCGCCACAATACCATTCGCATCGAACTGAGATGGACCGGGTACCGTGCAATCGTAAACGGATTCTATCCCACTGAGAGAAAGTGACTGAACTGTTACAACAAAACGTTCGCGGTTTAACTTACGCTTGTAGTCGTTTAATAAATTGCCCAGTTTTTTCTGTTTTTCAGGCTGACGGAAACCAACGAGATCGAGGAAGTAAATCAGATTGTCGTTAGCGATGACTAATTCGTGCTGCGCTTTGCAGAAGTAAGGAGCCATATCACGATTGGTATCGGGCATCAAACGATAACCTGCTGTCCGACGATTTTGATAAACCGTCGAAACAATTCCCAAGCGCAGCAGCATTCGCTGAACAGCTTGGAGTAATTCGAGATTACTTTGGGCTAAACGTATACTAATGCCTTTATTCTGCGTTCCTTGCACACTGCCATCAGCATCAAACAACCCTTGTAAGAATCCACGATAAAGCTCGTAGCTTGCTTGTTCAACTTCGTGCGTAACTACTTTTTTACCGCGATGAATGTTGAACTGTGCCGCTAGTTTGGCAAGCCCACTGGAAGCGACTTGATGCAAATTGTGTTGGCGATGATAGTGGCCTCCTAAATTCGCACCGCAAATTACATTTTTCTGGAGGGTTACGACTGCATACTCAGCCATCTCTATTTGAGAGTCACCCCAAAATCGTAATATGGCCTGGTCGTTCCATTGGGTTTCTGCTAAAGACCCGTCACCGACGAGACTGCCGAGTAGCCACCCTTCTTCAAAGGTTCCCGCACCATGCCAAGGCTGAATTCCTCGGTGATTGTGTAAGCAAATACTGTCGCCCGGTTTCAAATCCTCAGCCGCTACCCATTCGGTGTATTGACGCTTTTGGGTTTGAGCGCTGACCCGTAAAATTTGATGGTTTCCAGTCAGACGTAGCGAGACACCTTCTTTGGTGGATAGGGTGAAAACAGTGCGATCGCCCGTATAGAAAAAGCCATCAGCCGTTGTGCTAAAGAGTTCGCCGTTGACGTAAGTCCCATGTTGCTTCCCGATTAAGTCTTTAACCAGGCGTGGACCAAATTCCGTATGAACCCAAGTATCAGCAGTCACGCACGGGTTTAAGCCCACACGGACTAACCGATGCTCTAACTCGCCAGCAGTCATATTAGGATAGCGTTCCTGCAACCACTCTTTAGCTTTTCCTTCGTCATAAGCTTTCAAAAACTCAAGTTTAAGACTCGGTGTTGAAAGTAAATCAACGTTAGATCGAGCTACAGCTTCCCCGGCCCATTGAATCGCACCTTCGCCGCTATAATACTGTTTGCGGACAGCATCAATACATTCTTCTAGTGTAGGTTTGGTATGGAAAACTCGCGTATGGTTTGCCATCCGAAGGGCATCGCGTTCTGGATCTATTCTCCAGTTGCCGCTTTCATCTTGTTGCCACAAATTATTTTTAGCATTTGCCCCCAGTTCGTCATCAAAAGAAAACTGACGCATTCCGGCCGATCTTCTAATATTTCCAGCGACGATCGTGACCGCAGCTTCATCAATCAACACGCAGCATTCAACTGAATTTAACTGCCGCCCTAAAGCTTTATTCAAAATTGCCGCGCAGCGCTGATAAAGGTCGGGCAATTTCACCGGATTTGCTACTCCGCCAAAACCTTTTAAAGGTTCTCCCACGGGGCGAACATCGCTCAAATCGATAAAAACTTGAACTTCTCCTGCAAATCTTTCATCTGTGGATAATTCCAGCAAAGTTTGATAGGAGTTTACCCAACCTTGGCGAGAATCTCCGACATAAATAGTTGCGGTTTTTTCTGCTATTTTTACTTCTGTTTCTTGACGGCGCGACTGGGCGGGTGTAGAGCCGATTTCGCCTTGCATGGTTAGGGTTAAACGGTTGCGAATCGGCGGCAGTTGGTTGATATATTGTGGTTCCAAGACTGCGCCGGTGCCGCAGCCCATCATTGCCAAGTCCATTAACAAGCCAAAGGAACGCCAGTCGAGAATATTTGTTGAGGAGCAATTATATGCGCCGGAAAAATTCTCTGGTTGCTCGATCCATTTGCTGCCACCTACCCACAGCCAGCGGCCTGAAGCGAGGGTTTTGAGCTGGTTTTGCATCTGGTGCAGCAGTTGTGTTTCTTCGGGGGTGAGGTTTCCCAGCTTTTGCAGCCCCTTGACTGTTCGATCGCACACTTCGGCCCAAGTCTCCCTTCCCGTCTCGGTACGGCGGCTGTAAGTCCTGAAAAATACTGGATTGGCTGCGGGTGCTGTTTCGGGGAAATCGGACAGGTTGCGTTTGTCGCTGGCACTCGATCGCTCTAATTCTCGAACCATAGGTTGTGTACTGACGTGTCGGAATATATCAAACTACGAATATACAACAGGATTCAGATTTAGGGTAAAAGGTTAATATATTTGACAATTTGCACTAGATATGGGGCACAGAACTGTACAAGCTCGATCGACCGATCGCCCCAAAACTTGACGAAAAAACCCGATTTCTTCCAGAAACCGGGTGAAGCGCAAATCTTGTCAATTGTCAATTATTTGTCAATAAAAACTCAATATTCGGTAACAGCGGGTCTTGAACAACCCCCACACCGTTAAATCCCCAACGTTCGAGTAGCTTTTTTACCTGAGAACCGGAAATCGATTCTACTCCAAATCGATCGGCAACATCAGCAGCGTGGGCGTTGAGATAGCTCAAAGCGTCATAGTCTTCCCGAAACATCAGCAGGTAACTCACTGCCGCATCTGGATTGGGATTCGCGGACAGATATTTGCCGTCACTGCGGGAACGTAGCAAGTAAAAAACTTGAGATAACATCTTATCTTGTTTGTCAAAATAATAGATTAACTCAAATTGGGCATTGGGAATCGGGAATCGGGAATTGGGCATTGGTAAATTAAAAAAGTTTAATTATTTTTCTTCCTTCTTCCTTCTTCCTTCTTCCTTCTTCCTTCTTCCTTCCCCTATTTAAATCAAAGTCAGTGCTAAGCCTTTAATCCCTCGCCCGTCACCAATTTGACCGACAATCGAAGCTTGACCGGTCGTCAAATTGATATTGTACAGGCTGGAAACTCCGCCCACCTCGATCGCAGCCAAAGCCGTCTCGTTACCGCCAACACTCCTGATATCAAAGCCGAGAACGGTACCAGCATCAATTCCCAAAGATCCGATCGTATTCAACACCCCATTATTCGGCGGATCTTGCCGCACCAAAACATCTAAATTGGTGTCAATTGCAAATAGTGTCGTCGAATTTGCCCCTGCAAAGTTATTCACATACGCCGCAGCAGCAGCCGCGCCGGGATTGCCAAAATTGCGATCGCCCGCAGCATAAGCCAAATTCCCGTCGAGTTGAACTCCCCCCGTCAGCGTGTCAAAATCCACAAGTGCCCCCGTATCCGGGTTGAGGCGGGCGTTTTGACCGGCTTGATTGACAAAGCGAATTCGATCGACTGTCGGATTGAAATCAAAACCCGCAGCCCCCGGAGTTAGGGGAACAGCAAACTGCCCGCTACCGACGGCACTTGCTTGCCCAGTAACTGGATTAATCGCGTATAAGCGATTGCTAGAACCCACACCGTATAGCACACCGTTAGCGGGGCGAAAATCAATTCCCAGCAAACTTTCTCCCGGCTGCAACCCTGTAACTGCTGCGTCGCTGAGAATCGCCCGCGGTGCCGCCTCGTTAAAACCGACAATTGTTTCAGCGCCATTTCTGACAGTTAAGGCGTAAGCTGTAGGTAAAGGTAAAGCCAAACCGTTAATCGGTCTCCCGTCGGCAATTTGACCGACAAAGGAAGCTTGACCGCTACTTAAATTGATATTGTACAAGCCGGAAATGCCACCAACTTCCAGCGCCGCCACTGCCACCTCGCGCCCGCCAATACTCCTGACATCAAAGCCGAGAACGCTAGTAGCATCAACTCCCAAAGATCCGATCGTATTCAACCCTCCATTATTCGGCGGATCTTGTCGCACCAAAACATCCAAATCGCTGTCAATTACAAACAGCGTTGTCGAAGTTCCCCCGGCAAAGTTGTTAACATACGCAGCCCCAGCAGCCGCAGGATTTGACCCAACATTGCGATCGCCCGCAACATAAGCTAAATTCCCGTCGAGTTGAATTCCCCCCGCCAGCGTGTCAAAATCCACAATTGCCCCGTTATCCGGGTTGAGGCGGGCGTTTTGATCGGCTTGATTGACAAACCGAATTCGATCGACTGTCGGATTGAAATCAAAACCCGCAGCCCCCGGAGTTAGGGGAACAGCAAACTGCCCGTTACCGACTGGACTTGCTTCCCCAGTCATCGGATTGAGAGTATACAAGCGATTGCTAGAACCCACACCGTAAAGCACACCGTTAGCCGGCCGATAATCAATTCCCAGTAAACTTTCTCCCGCTGGCAATCCAGTCACGGGCAAATCTGAGAGCACACTTCCGGGATTGGAAAGACTAAAACCGACAATCCGATTAGCAGGAGTTAAAGCATAAGCCGTTGTCCGCGCTGGAGGCGGGGGGCTGGGAACAACGCTGCCAATATTATTAGTGAAACTTGCCTGGTTAATCGAACTTTGTCTCACCCCTCTGAGAGTCGCGAGAAATTCTCCTGTTACCCGGTCTTGAATAACAGTATCGTTTCCAGCTTCCAGAATATTTAAGTCGCTAAAACTGAGACCTTCCGCCAAACCGATTAAATCTGTACCTGGTACAAAATCGGCGATCGCGTCTGCATTTGCCAAACTAACACCGCCGCTGGTACGACCAGGATCTGCCTCCGCGTAGCGCCTCAAAACAAATAAGTCAGCCCCGTCTCCGCCTATCAGGACATCAGTATCTCGATCGCCCGACAAAACATCATTACCGGAGTTTCCCGATATGGAATCGCTGCCTTTCCCGCCCACTAAAAAATCGTTACCTTCTCCGCCGTTAACAGTATCGTTCTCTAAATCTCCAAAGAGCGAATCTTGACCTAAATTGCCCTCAATTAAATCGCTTTGTTTTCCTCCATAAATGCTGTCATTACCAGAGTTTCCGGCAATGGTGTCATTGCCCATCAAACCAAAAATCAGGTCATCTTCTGGAGTTCCTGCTAGCAAGTTTGCTTGGGCGGTGTCTCTAATTTCTGCCATTTTCTAATCACCCTCTAATTTTGATACTTCTGTTGCCTAACGGCGGTGGTATTCTCAGTCAAAATATCACAAATTCGCACTTTTAGGATAGTTTTTCTTATTTTCGGCTGTAGGGATGGGTTGGAATAAAAGTATTACACCCAGCCAAAATGATATATAAAGCCGCCCCCCGATTCCAATAAACCTACTCCTAAATACAGATCGCTTAGCCGTATTTTATAGTTTGCTGTGTAGCCAAGGGCGATCGCAGCTCAACTGCAAACAGGCAAGCTGAAATGGGTAGCGGTGCGAACCTATGAAATTTTGTACTGCGTTCATTAGTAATATACGCTCACTCTATAATTTTGGATCTGTACAGTCAGAATTTTTTTTCAACTTTAGTATTAAAGCCTGGGAAGATGGGCTTTGTGTGTGTAGCCGCGACAACCATCGCTCAATATAAAGTGGATTATAAATGCGGAATAGGCATAACAAGTTAGTTGAACAGTCGTTTTCAGACGACTTAAGCTTTCAGGCAGGGGTTTAAATCCCTGCCTGAATCGGAGTTTCACGTTTGATCCCTTCCCCTGCTTTTTCAAGCTTTCAGCAGTGCTTTAGAAGCTGATTGCCCTGCGAGTCTCAGTTGCGATCGCAATTTGAGGTTCAACAACACCAAGACAGTCCACTGACTCAGTATGGAGAGCAAAATCGTATTTCCTGACGCTGCCAGAGACACCGCAGGCAAAAAGGCACCAAATGTTGAAGACAACCAGAGAATAGGAGCTTTTTCTGGGGTTAGCAAAAGCATAGATAAAATCAGAGGTGGCAACAAGATAGCGCTGCCGACTGTCCCGACGGCCCAAATTTCCTGATTTCGGGTTTTGGTAAATAGGAATAGTTGGGTGATGGCTGCGTAAATTAGGATAAGATTCATGCAGAAAATTACACCCCCAAATGCATTATTCTCACTTTTTTCCAACAGCGCCCAAGGTGTTAAAATTATTACTGAGCTGAGGAAATTGATCGCGATCGCAACTACAGCCGGACTTTTATCGCTCCAAATTAAATCGAGTAGTGGGTAGCGCCGCCACAGCTTCTGATTGCTGGGAACGATTTGTTTCCGATACCTCGCCCAATCGTACAATGATTGTCTGTCAGATGTTAAAGCTGCAATTAAAGCTAAGAACATCACCAAATTCAAGATAAGTAAACAGATGAGATTAGCGTTCTCTGGGGCGTCTGATTGGAGTGCAAACCCTAAAAATATTACCTGACAGCAGATAACTAGCAAATAACTTTGCCGCTTGCTCAAAACTGTAGCGCTGGGATTGGGAAAGCGGCGCTGCCATCCCTGCCACATCCAGTAGGTTCCTGTACCACAAATCAAGAGAGACAAAGCAATGCCACTCGCAATATTTGTACCCACGGCCGAGTAAAACCATTGCAACTTGTCTAAGTTTTCAACTAACGAATCGAAATCAGTTTTATCAACTCTAAAAAGCTGATATCTCAGCATAGCAAGGGGAGACAAAAAATGTAACACATCCCCAGCAGTTCGCGTGAGCGGCAGCCAAGAAATCCCAAACACAACAAAAACCGTAGCGCTAGCCAACCAAGGTTGAAATCCTCCCAACCAACTGGTTGTCAATCCAAATAGCATCGCACTGCTGTAAAACAAAGCACAGCTAGCTGCAACCGCTATGTAGAAACATAAAATTTCATGCAGGGGTATTTGAGCGGCTAATCCAGCGTACAAATGCAGCGGTACTGTCAGAATTGCTGCTAGATACAGTAAAATTGAGACGCCGAGCATTTTGCCGAGAAAAATTGTTTTTGCTGACTGGGGACTGAGGCGAATAAAGTTGAGCGTGCCGCGGCGTTCCTCCTTGTCTAAGTCGCTGACAAGCATATAAGTCCCTGCTACTAATAAAGCTAACACGCTCAATATGCTCAGCCAAACGAATATCTCTAGCCACCACTCCCGCCAGTTAATGACAAAGTTGCTGAAGGCATCTCTGACGCAGATTTTTTCATAGGAATTGGCCGCCTCATCTAAAGTGCAAAATCTGTGATAGATGGGATTAGTGTACTTCCCATTAGCAGGGGGAACGGGTATCTGGGCTCTGAAATACATGAACAGCAGCAGTTGACCGCTTAGGGAAAGGGCAGAGGCTAGCGCCATATTGCCAATCTTCAAGCGGCCTTTGATTTCTCGAAATAACTGGGGATTCCAGTTGCCTATTTTATCTAATAAGTTGAGTGTCATGGTTGATTAGTTATTGGTGATTGGATTGGTAATTCTCTCTCTTGTCTTCCTCTGTGTCCTCTGTGCTCTCTGCGGTTAAATAATTCCGATCCAACCGTAAAGAATATAACTCAGTTATAACTCACTGTTGAATTATTCTCAAGAAGAACGGGCAAGATGCCCGTTCCACAAAGAATAAATGTGATTGTGGGAATGAGCAAATTAGGATGCTTGCTGGTGTCCCATCTTGAGGAAGATGGTTTCTAAGTCTTCTTGAGTGCAGTGGAATTCTGTTAGCGGAATCTTCGCCGCGACGAGTTCGCGTAATAAATTTGCGGCATCTTCCGGGCTTCCTGAAAAATCAACGCACACCTGTTGAGTTTCCGGGATTATTGCCCAATTTTCCACCCAAGGAAAGTTTTTTAACTCCGATGTTAGGGCTTCTAATTTATTTCCTAAAACCGACATAAAAATTTGCTGGCGGCTGAGGCGTTTGTAAAGTTCTTGTAAAGGTGCGCTTTCGACCAAATATCCCAGTTCCATGATGCCGACCCAGGTACAAAGTTCGGCTAAGTCGCTGAGGACGTGAGATGAGATGACTACGGTCATGCCGGCTTCTTGCAAAACTTTGATAATTTCGCGGAACTGCATTCGGGCGATCGGATCTAAGCCAGAAACGGGTTCGTCTAACAACAACAATAGCGGTTCGTGGATAATAGTTCTCCCCAAACTCAGGCGCTGTTTCATCCCCCGCGACAGGGTGGAAATTAAGCTGTTGCGCTTGTTGGTTAGTTGCACGAGTTCTAACACGGAGTTGATTCGCGATCGGCGGCGCGGTTGCTGGAGGTTGTAGAGTCGCGCAAAATAATCTAAATAATCCCAAACAGTCAAGTCGTCGTAGAGGGGAAAGTCGTCGGGAAGAAAGCCGATGCGCTGTTTGAGTATGGGGTGCGATCGATCGCGCAATAACCTATCCCCGTTGATGTAAATTTCCCCTATAGTCGGTTCCTCAGCCGCCGCCAGCATTCGCAGCAAAGTAGTTTTGCCGGCACCGTTGGGGCCGATCAGTCCGCATACTTCGCCTGCTGCTACTTGCAAATCGATGTCATTGACGGCTATATGGCGATCGAATTGTTTCGTCAGCCCGCGAGTTTCTATTGCTAGTTGTTTTGCCATGTTTGGAGGGTGAATGAAATTTTATCGGTGCATTCCTGGGAATAATAGGAGTTATATCGAGTCCGATTGATTTGAGGGGATTATTCGTGGGGGAGGGCGGGTTTATTTAACCTGTCTGCAAACGTTTAAGCCTACTGGCGAACCCGCCCCTACAGCTAATGGAGAACGCTGCAATATCTCAGATAGATCCGATCCGTTCTTACAAACGCCATGTCTTGTAGGGGCAGGTTCACCGACAATAATTGCCGAAAACCGACAATTTCATAAACCTGCCCCCTCGACTAATCTACCGCACAGGATATTACGCATCAACACCAAAGAAACCGGGTTTTTGTCATTTTTACGGGCTATAACGCGTCTTCTCACAAAAAACCCGGTTTCTGGCCACCCGTGCGTAAATCCCGATCGAAATAGATGCCTACAGCTAGCCTAGCTCGTTCTTCCAGGAATTGTCATCTCGTTTCTGAAATGAAAACAAGGACATTCTCGATCGCTGAAATTCTTGCTAGTATTAAGTCTTCCTTCTTCCCGATCGCTGATTCGGTATGACATCTGATACGCGCACCCTTTAATCCGTGTATCCGGGGAGCATCTCATATTTGTAAAAATACTTCTTCTGGCTCCTTCCTTCTTCCTCTTTCCTTCTGCCTCCTGCCTCCTGCCTCCTGCCTCAAAACTCCAATTTATAGCTGGGCTGCAAAGGTGAGATGCTCCCGTGTATCCGTGTATCCGTGTTAATCCGTGTAGTGCCTTCCTTCTTCCTTCTGCTATATCAAGTCTGCACGGAAAATTCCTCTGGATCGATATCCCAATTTGCCCAGCGAATTGCCTCCCTAGCTGATGTCAGGTTAGGCGGCACTCTCAAAGCGTGAATGAATCCCGTACTCGGACAAGTCATTTTTAACAAACAAATCGGCTCGACATCGGCATTATCTATTTGTAATAGTGCATATTCCTGCCAACTATCTATTTGTTTTGCTTGCAACTCTTGAATTAGGCGATCGTAACCAATTCCTTCAATTAACACTCGCCGAACTTCGGCATTATCTTCAGCTAAAAGCCATTCTGATTGCCATTGATTTGGGTGGACTTGGCCGTATTCTTCAGGCAATTTGACACCGTGATAATAGTAAAAATTCCATCCATCCGCAAACTCGATCGCGGGTTCCCCTTCTGCGTGCAAGCGGTTTTGACTGTCAAAGCGGAGGTGGCGGGGGCGATCGCACACCGCGCAAATCTTTTCAAAGGGAAATATCAAACCGCAATGCTCGAAAAGCTGCTTTTGGCAGCGAAGTATTTTTTGTGCCTTTTGGGAAAGATTGACGCCTAATGAAGAGATATACCATTCAGTCAAATAGATTTTTTTAACCAAAGTCGTGGGGGTTTCAGGGGATTGGAGGCCGAACAAATAATCGGGAAAAACATTCCCCTTCGTTTTTTCCGATCGCGCATAGCTGCCAACCAATTCGTACATCAGCCACCTCATTGTGCTGTCTGCTTCGGACTCGATCGTCATGTGAGCGAGCTCAGACTCCCACAGGCCCGGACTTGTAAATTCTCTCACAATAATCGATGGGGAAATCCATTCCCACTCTAGCTTTTTCCCCAATCTATTGCTGTCCCATTCGTCTGAGCAGTTTGGTGAATGGTCGCGTTTCGGCAAGTTGAAGAGTTGGAGATAAGCGTCGCGGGGACTACTGCAAATAATAACGGAGGGTTGTTCTAGCCCAATAGCGGCATAGGCAACTTTGATCGCTTCTGTAGCTTTTTGAGCATCAATTGGCTTAGTCGAGAGAGTAAGACGTTTCTCTGCGAGTTCGCCTAACACGCACAGAGCGGTAATTTGATTGTACCAGAGCTCCAGTGTTGTCAGATTGGTGAGCGATCGCAAGGCGCTGATGTCGGTAATTTGATTGTTTTCGAGATTCAGTGTTGTCAGATTGGTGAGCGATCGCAAGGCGCTGATGTCGGTAATTTGATTCTCGCTGAGATCCAGTTCTGTCAGATTGGTGAGCGAGCCGAGGGAGCTGATGTCGGTAATTTGATTCTCGCTGAGATTCAGTGCTGTCAGATTGGTGAGCGATCTCAAGGCGCTGATGTCGGTAATTTGATTCTCGCTGAGATTCAGTGATATCAGATTAGTGAGCGATCGCAAGGCGCTGATGTCGGTAATTTGATGATTGTTTGCGAGATTCAGTGCTGTCAGATTGGTGAGCGCTCGCAAGGCGCTGATGTCGCTAATTTGATTGTAGCTGAGATCCAGTTCTGTCAGATTGGTGAGCGAGCCGAGGGAGCTGATGTCGCTAATTTGATTGTCGTAGAGATCCAGTGTTGTCAGATTGGTGAGCGAGCCGAGGGAGCTGATGTCGCTAATTTGATTGTCGTAGAGATCCAGTGTTGTCAGATTGGTGAGCGAGCCCAGGAAGCTGATGTCGCTAATTTGAGTGTCCCAGATATGGAGTGTTGTCAGATTGGTGAGCGAGCCGAGGAAGCTGAAGTCGGTAATTTCATTGCCATAGAGACGCAGTGTTGTCAGATTGGTGAGCGAGCCGAGGAAGCTGAAGTCGCTAATTTGATTGAGGCTGAGATTCAGTGTTGTCAGATTGGTGAGCGAGCCGAGGAAGCTGAAGTCGCTAATTTGATTGTGGTAGAGATTCAGTGTTGTCAGATTGGTGAGCGAGCCGAGAGAGCTGATGTCGCTAATTTGATTGTGGTAGAGATTCAGTGTTGTCAGATTGGTGAGCGAGCCAAGAGAGCTGATGTCGCTAATTCCAGTGCTTTCGAGATTCAGTGTTGTCAGATTGGTGAGCGAGCCGAGGAAGCTGATGTCGCTAATTTGATTGTTGTAGAGATTCAGTGTTGTCAGATTGGTGAGCGAGGCGAGGGAGCTGATGTCGCTAATTTTATTGCTGCGGAGATCCAGTTCTGTCATGCTTGAAAGTATCTGCTCCGCTGCTTGTGCGTCATCAGTGCCAGCCTTTTTTAACAACACTTTAACTGTGTGCCTTGCCTCTTCTGAAAGACTGTCAATATGCCTGCACCAGTCGGCAAAGCGACTAAAACTCATTGCCTCGTTTGGCTTTTTTTCTGACATAAAACACTCCTAGATGGGGAATGGGGCATCGGGAATGGGGCATGGGAATATTTATCGCACTTTTATGGTAGTTGATCGCGTAGTAAAAGCCAAGTGTTGAGTTTTTCATCTAAAACATATTTATTAGTATCAGAAAGTGCTGCAATAACTTTCAATCGATTTTTAATTTTTCTTAACTCGCGAATTTCTGTAATAGGTAGCGTTTTCCAATTAGCTGCCTTTTTTTCGACATCTTCCTGCGACTCTTTGATGTTATCCCAAAACCATTCTAAAATTAAGTTAACATCGAGAACAGCACGATCGGAAATTACTTCCTGTTTTTCTATCATCGCAGCCCGCAACATCATTGAGGAAATCGTAAAAGACTCGCCACTACCTGGTTTTTTCCGATCGGCATCACCGGCCTTGCGATCGTAAATTGCGATCGCTACTTCTGCCCATTTGCGATCGCCCAAACCGGAACCATTTTCACCTTTTCGAGCCTTAGCCGAGGCAACATCGGCTAATAATAGCCAGTTAAACCCTTGTGGTTCGGTGGTTTGACCTGAAAATATGTTGTTCGCCCAAATCAGTACAGATTCGGCATTTTGTTCGAGAATGCGATCGAGGGATATTGTCGTAGGAGATTGAGTCATAATGGGAGCATCTCATATTTGTAAAAATACTTCTTCTGGCTCCTTCCTTCTTCTGGCTCCTTCCTCCTTCCTCTTTCCTTCTTCCTCTTTCCTTCTTCCTCTTTCCTTCTGCCTCCTGCCTCCTGCCTCCTGCCTCAAAACTCCAATTTCTAGCGGAGGGCTGCAAAGGTGAGATGCTCCCGTCATAATTTATCTACTCCACATATTCGATATCAGCATTATTTGTATCAACTCCTTGCTGCCTAAAGGCTGCAATTCCTAGTTCTAAGCTCTCTGAATTGGGTCTAAAATGCCCGCTATGATTGCTGATTGTTAGCAAAATATACAAACCGTTGGTGCCGACAATCTCGGCTTCTCCCGCCGCCAAAACAGGCTGACCGCGAGTTATAACCGTATGGTAAATTTCATTGTTAATACCAATTTTTTATGAGGCCCCGTAGAATCTGATCCCCCCTAACCAAGAGGGCGGGCACGGGGGCACCGCCCCTACAAAGGGGGGGACAAGATTCTTCTCAAAGTCAACCCCTACTCCCCTTATTAAGGGGGATCGAGATATGTGCAACTTCACATTAAATTGGTATAACATCTAAAAATTTCGGAATTATAAGGAGTTCTAGGTTGGTTGTCACTGCCCATTTGACAGTACCTTCATTAATTATATCGTCAAATCCTGCTTCTCCCACTTTAATGGGTCTGATACCTAACTCATCTGCCGATCGAATTTCATCATTTAGCGTCGCGGGGGACTGATTGAAAAAGCGAGGGCTAGGAACATTATTGGAAAATGGTTGTGTCACAACAGAATTTAACGAGAATCAAATTTATAGTCAAATATGATTCTATCACTTCAAATCTTCCAGTTTAATCCGAGGATCGACAGCTTTCAGCAGCAAATCCGCCAACAAATTCCCAACAATCAACATGGTCGCACCCATCATCAAACTTGCCATTACTAAATACAAATCTTGATTGTTCACCGCCTCCAAAGTCAGCTTTCCCAAACCAGGCCAATTAAAGAAAAATTCGGCAATAAACGCACCGCTCAACAAACTAGCAAACTCAAAACCCAATAGCGTAATCAACGGATTAACAGCATTCCGCAAAGCATGAATGTAAATTACTCGATCGTCCGGCAAACCTTTCGCCCTTGCTGTGCGGATATAATCTTGACGCAGCACGTCCAACAATTGTCCGCGCATCAATCTTTGCAAACCAGCAAAACCAGTAACGCTGAGGGCGACAGTTGGCAAAATTAAGTGCCAGCCGTAATCGAGGATTTGACCCCACCAAGGTAAGTCTGCATGGTCAATACTTGTCATTCCTCCGACGGGAAACAGAGGCGAAGTATTCTGTGCGAAAAATAGCAGCAGCAACGCTGTGATAAAGCTCGGAAATCCTTGTCCGGTGTAGCTGACTACTTGCAGAACTCGATCGACTGTGCGGTTTTGATTGACGGCCGCGACAATTCCCAAAGGAATCGCGATCGCCCAAGTTACAATCAAAGATGCGATCGCCATTAATAACGTCGCCGGTACCCGTTCCCACAGCAGCGAAGCTACGGATCGCTGATACACAAAACTCGTGCCAAAATTCCCCCGCGTCACAATTTGTTGCAGCCACCGCCCATACTGCACAATCGCTGGTTTATCTAAGCCGAACTGCTGTTCGAGTTGCTTGAGCGTTTCCGGCGAAATCTTCGGATTTTGGCTCAATGTATCCAAGTAATTTCCCGGTGCTAGCTCAATAATTGCAAAACAAAGCATCGATGCCAAAAATAGGGTTAAAAGTGCCTGCAACAGTCGCTTGAAAATATAAGTAAATGTCTCGCTGCTAAACAGAGAACTCAACATTCGCCAATTTCGATTCAATTTAATAGAAGTCATAGGATTTTAGATTTTAGATTTTAGATTTGAAGAATTGTGAATGATATTAATGCCGCTTGCATCGGAATGATTTAACCACAGAGAACGCAGAGATCGCAGAGAAAGAGAAGAGAGAGATTAATAATTCCGATGCAAAGGTCAAGGATATTATTTGTCAGTAGTTTTTACTCAGCAGTCAACAGTCAACTGTCAGCAGTCAACTGTCAACTGTCAACTGTCAACTGTCAACTGTCAACTGTCAACTGTCAACTGTCAACTGTCAACTGCCAACACTTAACTAACTAATACTCCACTAGCGTGACGATCGGCACATCGGGCAATTTCTGCCTGCCGCCCAAGGCCTGCAATTCAATGATAAAAGCAAAACCGACAAGCTCGCAGCCAGCTTGCTCTAACAATTTAGCCGTCGCCGCCGCTGTTCCGCCAGTGGCGATTAAATCGTCCACAATCAGCACCCGGCTGCCGGATGTCATCGCATCTCGGTGCATCTCCAGTCGATCGACACCATACTCCAACTCGTACTCAGCAAAATGAACCGCACCTGGCAGTTTCCCTGGTTTGCGGACAGGAATAAAGCCTATTCCCATTTTATAAGCCAACGGCGCGCCAAAGATGAAGCCCCGCGATTCCATGCCCACCACATAGTCAACAGACATTGCAGAGCATTTTTCTGCTAAGCTGTCAATGGTGTAGCTCAGCCCTTGCGGGTCGCGCAGCAAAGTTGTAATGTCTCGAAACAGAATTCCCGGCTTGGGGAAATCAGGAATGTCGCGAATCAGAGATTTGAGATCCATAAGCTTGCAGATCGGCGTTGAGGGTAACGAGGCATCAAAAATGTTACAATAATAACGTCAAAAAATAAAAATTAAAAAATAAAAATTAAAACTAAGAGCTTTTTTAATTTTTATTCTTTAATTGCTTAATCCTTTACGTACTATGTAAACAAATGTCATAATTCCCTAACAATAGGGTTGAATATCAACATTTGTCACCCTATGATCTAAAGTCAAAAATCTAATATCTAAAATCCAATGATTAAGTTGGCAGCACGAGTGGGTGAGGTTCCTCCTTCTATAACCTTGGCGATCGCCGCTAAGGCTAAAGCCATGAAGGCCGAAGGGATTGATGTCTGTAGTTTGAGTACGGGAGAACCTGACTTTGATACGCCCGAACACATTAAAGCAGCGGCAAAACAAGCTTTAGACGCGGGGAAGACTAAGTACGGCCCTGTGGCTGGGGAACCGCAGTTAAAAGCTGCGATCGCCCGCAAACTCCAATCCGACAACAATCTCAACTATCAACCAGAAAATATCATTGTCACCAACGGCGGCAAGCATTCGCTCTACAATCTGATGATGGCTCTGATCGAGCCGGGAGAGGAAGTAATTATTCCGGCTCCCTACTGGCTAAGCTACCCTGAAATGGTGAAACTCGCTAGTGGCAAGCCAGTAATTGTACGGACTGATGCTTCTACAGGATATAAAATTACACCGGAACAACTGAGTAAAGCGATTACTCCCAAAACCAAGTTATTTGTACTGAATTCGCCTTCTAACCCGACGGGAATGGTGTATACTCCGGCGGAAATCAAAGCATTGGCCGAGGTGATAGTCGATCGAGATATTTTAGTCGTTGCTGACGAGATTTACGAAAAAATTATATATGACGGCGCCCAACACGTCAGCATTGGTTCCCTGGGCAAAGAAATCTTCGATCGCACCCTGATCAGCAGCGGTTTTGCTAAAGCTTACTCGATGACAGGCTGGCGAGTCGGTTATTTGGCCGGGCCGATCGAATTAATCAAAGCCACCAGCACCATTCAAGGTCACAGTACCTCAAATGTGTGTACCTTTGCACAGTACGGCGCGATCGCAGCTTTGGAAAGCAGCCAAGAGTCTGTCGAAACAATGCGTCTAGCTTTTGCCGAAAGGCGTCAGGTAATATTTGAATTACTCGATGCTATTCCGGGAATTAGCTGTATTAAACCAGACGGTGCTTTCTATATGTTTGTCAACATCAGCAAGACTGGAATGAATTCTCTGGAATTTTGCGACGCTTTCTTAGAACAGCAGCAAGTAGCAGTTATTCCGGGGATTGCTTTTGGTGCAGACGACCACATTCGATTGTCTTACGCCACCGATTTAGGCACAATTAAAAAAGCCGTAGAAAGGCTAGATAAATTTGTCCGCAGCATCTAAAAATTAGTCTGTTGACTGTTGACTGTTGACTGTTAACGGTTCACTGTTAACTGTTAACGGTTGACTGTTAACTGTTCACAACTGACAACCAACAACTGACTAATAACTAAAGCTGTTTAGTCATAATCTCTTTGAGCAAATCCAGCCCCTTCTTAACTCGCCGAGAAACAGTCACCGCACTGATACCCAAGCGTTCAGCCGTTTCCTTCTGCGTCAAATCGTAGAGAAAAACAAACTCCAATATCTCGCGAGTCCGTTGTTCCAACATAGCCAAAGCTTGCTGTACGCGAATTTGATCTTCTTGCGCCAACTGAAAACTCCGATACTTGCTATCGGGCACCAATTCTCCCAGACAAGTCGCCCCCTCATCTTCATCTTGCATCGGCGCGTCCAAACTCAGAGGCGATCTGTTGAGATGGGCCAACTTAATTTCTTGCCATTCTTCTAAAGACACCTCAAGGGCTGCTGCTACTTCAGCATCCGTAGGTTTGCGGTTTAACTGCACCTGCAAATCCTTGATCGCTGCTACTGATTTGCGTTCCAGGGACTGCCAGTGGCGGGGAAATCGCACAGAAGGGCTTTTGTCGCGCAAGTAGTGTTGAATTTCGCCCCGTATGTAGGGAATTGCAAAGGAACTAAAAGCGTGTCCCTTGGCGATATCAAACCGCTCGATCGCCCTGATCAACCCAATACATCCGACTTGCAGCAAATCGTCGTAGCTTTCACCGCACTGGTTGATCCAGTGGTAAACTTCTTTTCTGACCAGTCCAATATTCAGTTTAACTAACTGATTGCGGATTTCATTCGATCCAGAAACTTGGTACTCGCGCAACAATTGCAAATTTTCGCTTTTTAGCTCGTTCGGCACTGTGGTAGACATGGTGACATAAGGGTTGGTAGAGCAGAGGACTGAGGTTGCTTTAGATCTAGCTTCTAATCTAGTCTAAAAAAATTCACTTTTAGGTAGTGTAATCCTAGCACTTAATAGGTGTGATAGCGGACACACCAGTTGAGTTTTCGGTACCTGAACGGATTTAGCGGGATTCTCCGAAGTTTTTCGGCATCAGGCAGACTTTTACCAGGGAGAACACCTTCGATCGAATCCCCAATTTAACCAGCTTTTTTCAAAAATATATTATAAGCTGAAAACCTTGTGAATACAATACTTTAATTAATAAAAAATCCCAACTTCATAACTTGCGAATGACCACTATTCAATCATAAATTTAGTCATTAGTCAACAGTCCTAAGTTATGTTGCTCAAGACTGTTGGCCAATGAAGGGCGAGCAGGAGCTTTACGACCAGAAACTGCTCAAGTTCGATCTATCCAGAAAGCCAATTTTACGATACAGAAGGCTCAATGCGAGCGTAAAACAAACCCCGAATTTTCACGTCCAGAGCCGGTCTAGCTCCCAAATCAGTATCAGAAGGCTGCGTGCTCTCAAAAATCCCGCCAACTTCGCCAGTGGCGCTGTTGACTTTAGCAACTTGGAGAGAAATTTTGCCGGCCTTAGTGCGAGTGTCAGCAACCTTAACATTAGCCCGCACCCGTTTGGAATTGTCACTAGCCGGAAGCGCTACAGCATTGTCGTAGCCAGTCGATACCCCGCGAGCTTTAGGGTCTAAAAAGCCTGCGCTGCGGTAAGAAGGAACGTTAAACTCCCCTCTCAAATCGGTGGAAGTATTGATAGCAACCACTCCGGGATCGGAACTGGCCACTAGCTGTTTAATGGTAAACAAGAAAGGTACTTGCTCTCCGCCCGGTAACTGAATCGTAATAGCTTGAAAATCCAAGCCGTCTTCTTCTGTGAAAGTCAGAGTTCCGTCTGTACCGACCTTGAGCGTACCTTGAACTTGGTCAATGCTCGACGTGAACCGGGTCAGCAATTTACCAGGCACAAATTCCGCTTCTTGGCGTTTGTTTGCTGGTTCTTCCTTCACAAAATAAGTTGTGGGCTGCAAACACAAACCAGTAAGTTTATAGGTGGCGCCCGCTTCGATGGGGATCGATCCCCGAGAAGTTTCTGCCAAGCTAGGGCAGTTATTAGCCAAGCCAGTACCTCTAATCTCGTCGTAGGTGAGCAACTCCGTAGTCGCCACCGTCGTGTCAGAAGCAGAAGAACAAGCAACCAGCGCACTCATGCAAAATGCTAAAAGTGCAACAATTAAAGCACGATATTTCATTGCAAACCTCAATATCCAACATCGGATTATATTAAGAAAAAGCCCTACTTCGAGCAAAATATAATTGCCCGCCGGCAGGCTAGGCCAGCGCTTAGGGCAGCATTTAGATCCAGATCGCTCGCTTCACCGAGACCGGCATTGACTCAAAAAATCAAGCTAGTGCGCCGTGAAAATAAGCATGAACTTATGATTTCTCAAAGGTTCGGATCGCAGCCCAATACACATGGTACGACGGGTTGTGCTCTTTTCCTGACTTGGACTGCAAATTAATATTGCTTAAGTCAACCTACTTAAGTTACTTTGCTTATGACCCCGAATGGCGATCGCGACTAGCTCGATTAGTCGATTGACCAAAAGGCTGGGGACAAAGGCCTTGTAGATTTCAAAGGAAGCAGCGGTATGGACAACGGCAAAGATTTAGAGTCAGAAAAGTTGCAGTCTCAAATGCACTCGCTGACAGAGGCGATTCGGACTTTAGCCGAAAGTTGTCAGGGAGACAGTCTGCTGCTTTTGGCCCTGCTGCGGAGGCTGGAAGCTTCGCACCGGGAAATTCGGGACGGTTTGTTTCAAGCGTCTTTTCCCGACAACCGCCAAGCACTTTACAAACTGCTCAGGAATATTGAAGCCAATGGCGGCTGGCCTTACATCCACCGCATGAAACTTCGATCGCTCTTGGGGTACAGCCAACAATTATCTCCTGTAGAAGATTCTCCAGCCGAGTCGCCACAAGACTCGGCCGGAACTCCCCAAGACGTGAAATAGTTTTGAGTTATGAGTTATGAGTTTATGTAAAACTCACAAACTCATAACTGAGCTGCGCGATCGCACCTAGAACCCCAAAGGTGTAGGAGCTAAGGGTATCGGGTTCGCCACCGTCGGGAATATCGGCGTCTGCCCCGGCATTGGCAATAGTCCGGGAGTCGGCGTCGGAGGGATCGAACTAATTGATAGCAGAGGCGAATCAGGCACGCTAACTGTCGGCGGAATCGGAATCCTCGAAGCAGTCGGCGTCGGAGGCGGAGTTGGAGTCGGAGGGGGAGTTGGAGTCGGAGGCGGAGTTGGAGTCGGAGGGGGAGTTGGAGTCGGAGGGGGAGTTGGAGTTGGAGGCGGAGTTGGAGTCGGAGGCGGAGTTGGAGTCGGAGGCGGAGTTGGAGTTGGAGGCGGAGTTGGAGTTGGAGGCGGAGTTGGAGTCGGAGGCGGAGTTGGAGTCGGAGCATCAGTTGCAGCCTCCGTTGCAGCCCCAGTTATATCTGTAGTTGTGGTTGTAACTGTGGTTGTAACTGTAGTCCTAGTTGGTCTGGGAGTAGCCGTCCCAGTCACAGCGATAAAATCATTCGCCTCGATCAGCGCCGCCGGAGTGTCGATCAAAATTGCTAAAAGCTTGCCGTCGAGCGTCGTAATTACTGTATCCCTGACATTTGCACCGTTACCTTGCCGAACTTGCAGTTGAGCGAAAGATAAATTGCTCGGCAGTCCAAAGAAATCCTCTGTGTCATTGTAATCAGTAATTAAACCCAAACTGCCAGGCCCGGCTCCCAATCCAAAGACATCGCTGCCGCTGCCGCCAGTCAGAGTATCCGAACCCTCGCCTCCGATTAAAGAATCATTACCTTCTGCCCCAAATAAATTGTCATTGCCGAAACCTCCCAAAATGGTATCGTCGCCGATACCTCCAGCCAAGGAGTCATCGCCAAAACCGCCGTCGATACCATCATTACCTTTGCCGCCAAACAGGAAGTCATTGCCTTCATCTCCCAGTACCGAGTCGTCGGCTTCATCGCCGCGAAGCGTATCGGAACCGATGCCGCCAAAAACTGTATCGTCAGCCTTGCCCCCGAATATCTGGTCATTACCAGCGTCTCCCAAAAGCGAATCGTTGGCGGCATTGCCGTACAAAGTGTCGTCGCCGTCGCTGGCACTCAAGTAATCGTTGCCATCACCGCCCAACAGTTGATCCCTGCCACTACCGCCGTTGAGAGAATCGTTCCCAAAATTCCCGTAGAGAAAGTCATCATCAGCATTCCCGAACACGGAATCGTCCCCGTCATTCCCTGTGAGGGTGTCGTTGCCAGTACCGCCGGCAATCACATCAAAGCCTGCGTTCCCACTAACTAAGTCGTCCCCTGCATCTCCCAACACGCTGTCTATCCCGTCGTTGCCTTCGAGGATGTCGTTGCCCAAACCGCCGCGAATCGAGTCGTCGCCGTTGCCGCCTAGAGCAGAATCGCGGCCTTGGTTGCCAATAAGTTCGTCATTTCCTTCACCGCCAATCAGCGAATCTGCTCCGTCACCTCCAAGAAGCTGGTCGTTGCCGCCGTCGCCCTCTAGGGTGTCATCTCCTCCCGCACCCAGAGGCGTGTCATCGCCATCTAAGCCGCGAATTCGATCGCCCAGCGGAGTCCCTAGAATAAAGTCGTTGCTGTCTGTGCCGATCAGATTTGCCATACGGGATACACCGTTCCTCAATAAAATAAATTGTTTGAAATTATGTTAATCGCCTTCGTGACAAGGGATTGCTGCTTGCCTAGGTTAGCATAATTGAGATTTTGGCAATCTGGCGCAGGGGCGCTGGAAGTTTGACCCGTGTCCGCAGTTGCGATCGGGGCTGGTATAATGCCCGATTAGTCATTAGTCATTAGTCATTAGTCATTAGTCATTAGTCATTAGTCAACAGTTAACAGTTAACAGTCAACAGTCAACAGTCAACCGTCATCAGTTAACAGTCAACCGTCATCAGTTAACAGTTAACAGTCAACAGTCAACAGTCAACTTTTATGCGCTAATAGGTAACACTATCTCAAATTCACTCCCTCCCCCCAAAGTAGAATTGACATTAATTGTTCCGCCGTGGGTTTCGACTACAATCTGGCGGGCGATCGCCAATCCTAACCCAGTGCCTTTTCCTACTGCCTTCGTTGTGAATAAATGGTCAAAAATCCGCTGTTTTACTGCTTCTGTCATGCCTGCACCGTTATCGGCAATCTGAATTTTGATGTGCCGATCGCCCGACTGACAGGTACGAACTGTGATACAGTGTGGATTTGCTTTAATGGCATCCAAACTGCGTCTTTGGTTTGATTCTTCTAGGGCATCGATCGCGTTAGCAAGCAAGTTCATAAAGACTTGGTTCAGTTGACCGGGAAAGCATTCGATTGGGGGGAGATTGCCGTAGTCTGTGACGACTTCGATCGTGGGATGGTGTTCGTTGGCTTTCAGCCGATGTTTCAAAATTAAGATGGTGCTGTCAATGCCCTCATGGATATTAAACGGAACTTTGTAGTCTTTATCGGCTCTGGAGAAGGTGCGGAGGCTGGTGCTAATGCCGCGAATGCGATCGCACCCGACTTTCATCGACAACAGCATCTTTGGCAAATCTTCTAAGGCATACTCTAAATCAATATCCTCAGCATCTTCTTCAATTTCCTCGCCGGGATTTGGCAGTTTTTCTTGATATAATTTTAAGTGGGCAATCACATCTTTTATCGTGGTCGTTGCTTCCTCAATATTGCCGCTAATAAAGCCGACAGGATTATTAATTTCGTGGGCTATTCCTGTGACTAGATTCCCCAATGTGGACATTTTTTCGCTTTGCACGATCTGTAACTGTGCTTGCTGCAGATCGAGGAGCGATCGCTCTAATTCTTGTGCATAAGCTTGAGATTGTTGGTACAAGCGAGCATTTTCTATAGAGATAGCCGCTTGGGCGCACAAAAGTTGGATGAGATCAGTGCGATCTTCTGTAAATGCACCAATTGTCAAGTTATTTTCTAGATATAGCAACCCGATTAATTTACCCTGATTTAAAATCGGGGTACACAGCACACTTTTGGGCTTTTCGTGGAGCAAATACTGATCCGCAATAAAATCGTTTTGTACTGCTGCATTATCCAAAACCACAGTTTTCCAAGTCCGCTTAACATAGTTGACCACAGCAGAGGGAAACTCGTCGCTGGCTGACAGTGGTACAGATATTGAGATGACATCTTGATTGAAGGAGGCTACAGCTTCGATGGCGAGATTCCCATCCTTAAGCAACAGCAGAACTACTTTTTTTGCCCCGGCATTTTCCATCACCACAGACATCAGGCCAGCCAGCACTTTTTCTAATTTAATTTCACTTGAGAGAGTTTGGGAGGCTTTGAGAATAGCCGCGAAATCGAGGGTTTCGTAAATACTGTTGCTACTCGATCGAATTGTTTGGAATCTTTGAGGTAAAATTGACGATTTATTGATTGGGTGGATGCGGGTTTGGGGGATTACAAAACGATTTTCTCTGGCCTGCAATATGGGAGAAAGAAGTTGGGGATAGCGTTTTTCTAAGTCATCGATTTTGGCTTTCGCACCCCAGCGAGCGTAACAGTAGTAGGCGTCTTGCATATAGGCTTGCGCCATTTTTTCTTTGCCCCAGTCGAGGTAGAATTTAGCTGCTAGTTCGTTAGCGAGGGCTTCTTCTTGGATGTATTCGTTTTCTTTCGCTCCAGAAATGGCACGATCGTACATTTCAATAGCTTCTGCCCTCTGTCTGGCAACTCGGTATTTCTCTGCTTCTACCAACTGCCACTTATGCAAATAATTCATGGGGGCGTGTTCTGCCCAATGCTGCAACTTCCTTTGATTTTCCTGAACTCGTTGCCCCTGCGTTTCTAACTCCAGGGCTGTTTCATTATCCGTAGGGGCCGTGCTACCCCTACTCCCCGTGCCGGCCCTCTTGGTCTGACCTGCCGATCGAATCGTCTAGGTCGGGGGTAGGCACGGGGAGTAGGGGTAGCACTACCCCTACAAAATTCATGTTTTTGGTGAGAATGAAACAGCCCTGTTTCTAACTCCGTCTCGGACTCAGGAGTGGCCAGGGCTATGAGTGAGTCATAGAAATTTGACACTCCCCGACCTAAAAGTGCGAGGATTCTTAATTCAGCGACTAACCTTTAAGTGTTGCGTCATGAAAGGCAATATTCAGACCTTTTAACCGTAGAAAACTACCAATTAACGAGCCTGATTCGCAGCCACCCCAGCGGGTCTATCTCCAAAAGCGTACTAGGATATTTACCTAGAGTTTGGGTATGCCCTACCCTACTTAACAATCCTAAAAGAATAGTTTGTTTTAACTGGTTTAAGGTTTAATTCAACCTCTAGCTGTTTAAAGAGTTTTCGCTGCTCTGCGTCCCCCGGTTTATACCTAAAAGTGTGTCTTAACTGTTTCACGATGGTAAAGGAATTAAACCTTGACTTTTATAGTATATCACAAATATAGGAACTTACTGGACTTGTTGAAAGAAGTTTTAAGAAATTAAAGCCGTCCTAGAAGGACAGGGTTTTAAACCCAAATTTTTGATAAATTTACCTGTAAGGCAGTCACCAGCGCAAACAAAGACGAACCAGCCAGATAACAAGCTGTCGCAATACTTGCCGCCACTTGCATCGTGGCCAGTTTTTGGGCATCCACCATCGCTGGCAGATCGAATAACTCTTCAATAGGTCGATCGCCGATCGAGCTATTAATTTCCTGCACTGCTTGCTGAATATCTTCTGATGTAGGGCTATCGGGCAATTCTACTCCTAATTCTTTGAGACTCAACAAACCGATAGCAATTCCTTCTAAAAACTTGTTCTGGGACGATAATGCCTGAATTTTGACGATGTAAACGCTCACTCGCTCTAGGGGAGTTCTGGTATGATGAATCACAGTGTCAATCCACCGATCCATCCGGTCAAATTCGCCACAGAGTGAAGCCACTTCGGCGGCTATTTCGTGCAAGTTCAAGGTCATCTCGTACTGTCGTTGCCAAGCGCTCTCTCCAAGCAAATTTAGCCCGATCGCAGCATACTCGCGAGCAGCTTGATAAGCAGTAGCGGCTCTGGCTTTGCGGCAAGCCGTGAGGTTTAGTTGTGCCAAATTGTCCCGTTCTGTTTGGTCTTCAATCAGCGCAATACCATAATTCAACTGATTGACAACTGAAAAAATTTGCTCTTCTATAGCTGCGGGTGAAATTTGCTGGATCAGCAATTGTCCAATCTGATAGTGAGCACGATCTCGCTCTTGTTCGGGAATTAAAGAATAGGCGGCTTGCTGAACGCGATCGTGCAAAAACTTGTAATTCACTACCTCCGAATTATCGGTCTCCTCCCGTCTTTCTCGACCAATATAAAACTTATAGATTTCACTTTCAGGCAGGATTAACCCCTCTTGCAAAGCCTTCCACAAATCCGCCGCCGTTTCCGTTTCCAATTGCTCGGAAACAACTGCCAAAGTCCCCAAATCAAACTGATTCCCAACACAAGCAGCCAACTTCAACACATTCTGAGTCGCTGGCGGCAATTTTTGCAACTGCAACGCCATAAACTCGACCACATCATCCGTCAGCGCTGCCTCCCGAACTCGCACAATATCGCACTGCCAGTAACCAGCAAGCCGGTCAAACTCAATCAGCCCATCCTGATGCAGTGCTTTGAGAAACTGCGTTGCAAAAAAGGGATTTCCCTGGGTTTTTTGTGCCACCAACTCCGCCAACGGTATTGCCCAAGATGGATCGCAATTGAGCGTATCAGCAACCAAATGATTTAGGCTTTCGGAACTCAACGGTTCCAGCGTAATAGTATCCACCGTTGCCCCAGCTTTAACCGCTGCATCCAGTGTCAGCATCAACGGATGTGCTGCAAATACTTCATTATCTCGGTAGGCACCAATTACTAATAAATAACCGATTGTCGCATCGGCCACCAGCATTTCCATTAACCGCAGCGAGGCGGTATCTGCCCACTGCAAGTCATCCAAAAACATCACCAGGGGATGTTTGGGTTTTGTGAACACCTTAATAAAGTTTTGGAAAAGCAAATTAAACCGATTTTTTGCCGCATTTCCTGATAATTCTAGTACGGGTGATTGTTTGCCAATAATTTTTTCGAGTTCGGGAATTACTTCAATAATGACTTGTGCGTTATCGCCCAGTGCTTGCAATATTTGAGTTTGCCATTTTTTCAACTCCTCGTCACTTTCGCTCAACTATTGTCCCATTAAGTCGCGAAATGCTTGCACAAAAGCTGAGAAAGGAATGTTGCGGTTAAATTGGTCGAATTTGCCTTTTATAAAATAGCCACGCTGGCGGACAATTGGTTTTTGAACTTCATTCACCACTGCCGTTTTTCCAATCCCAGAAAAACCAGCTACTAGCATCATTTCTGTTGTGCCACTACTGACGCGATCGAAGGCTTCGAGTAGGGTTTCTACTTCTGTTTCGCGACCATAGAGTTTTTCGGGTATAATGAATCGATCGCCCACATCCCTCTGCGCGATCGCAAAACTCTTTATCCTACCGTTTTCTTCAAGTTGCTCCAAACAACATTCTAAATCGAATTTCAGCCCCAACGCACTCTGATAGCGGTCTTCGGCATTTTTCCCCATTAATTTGCTGACAATCTCCGAAAGTACGGGCGGGATTTCAGGATTAATTTCATGCAGTGATGGTGGTTGCTTGGCAATATGACAGTGTACTAATTCCATCACATCGTTGGATTGAAACGGCAATCGTCCCGCCAGCAATTCGTAAAAAGTCACGCCCAAAGAGTAAAAGTCACTGCGGTAGTCAATGCCGCGATTCATCCTTCCCGTTTGTTCGGGAGACAAATAGCCGAGTGTCCCTTCCAGCAGGTTGGGATTCATCAGGGTTTGAGTTTCCCTGGGCAGCAAAGATGCAATACTAAAGTCAATGAGTTTGACTTGTTTTGTTTGGGGATTAATTAAAATATTGGCGGGTTTAATGTCTTTGTGAATTATCCGGTGGCGATAGAGTATATCTAATATATTGCTCAGGTCGATCCCCACTTGCAAAAACTCCATCAGAGACGGCCGAGTTTCCCCTTTTTCCGTCCATTCCTTCAGAGAAATTCCCCCAAAGTCTTCCATTACCAACGCATAGCTGTTGTGGTAGGTTTCTAAGCTGTAGGTTTCGATGATTCCGGGCAAGTTGAGGTTTTTGGCGATCGTGTACTGATTGCGAAATTGCACCAGTTCGCTGAAGCTGGGATACTCGTTCTGCAGGACTTTGATGGCGACGGGCTGTTTATCGTTAGTGCGAAAAGCTCGATAAACTAGGGTGCGAGTTCCTGAGTAAATGCGATCGAGAATGTGATAACCTGTCAATCTAAAATTTATACTTGCCATACTTATATTCTTCCCGTCCTCCACGGGCTATTTCCACATTAGCAGAAGCCCATACAGTTTCCAACTCCCGTGATTGTTATTTTAAATCAATATGAGATATAGCAGTTCTCAATCTTGGTGAGGTCTGCCCTATGCCCTATGCCCTATGCCCTATGCCCTAGATCGGAGAACACCTCATGTTACTGAGAAACGCTATATATCGTTCAATGTTCGTGATGGGGATCACTGAAGTAAGAAACTTTTCAAGCTGAGCAATTCCTATTTTTATTAAAAATTAAATAGCCTCATCCATAGGGGAATAGTGAATAATAAACTAACGCAGCCGAGACCGATCGCAGTTACGGCTAATTCGCGATCGAGATTGAAAGCTTCTGCCAACAATGTAGTACCAAAAGCAGGAGGCATCGCCATTTGCAGCACTAGCACAAGTCGCGGCGCGCCCGCGATCCCCAAAAACGTTAATCCCGTGCCAATTACCAAGGGAACTAACAGCATTTTAATCACGAGACAAGCCAAAACTTGTTTGAGGTTGTGCAAGGAATTCAACTTGCTCAACAGCATCCCGATCGTAATTAAAGCTAAAGTAATTACACTCCAAGCACCTGTTGTTAACAATTCTGCAATTTGTGCCGAAAGCGGCAAGCTGCGCGAGACAAATCCTAAACCAAAAGCCCACAGTGCCGGATTCAGAAAAATTGCCCGCACCGGACCTAACCAACTCTGAGGACGATCGCTTTTGCCGCAGTGAGAAGCAATAGCAACTCCCAGTATATTGATTCCCATGCCAGTGCCTAGCAAGTCGTAAAACAACGCCCAGGCAAAGTGTTCGGAACCTAATAAGGACAAGGTGACGGGAAAGCCTAAAAAACCCGTATTACCCACCATCGTTGCCAATAAGAAGCTGCCTTGAGTGGGCAAACTCCAAGCGCTGGTGTGTTCCGGGCTATTTTGGGCGATCGGATTAAGACTCTTGAAACGTTCCTCGCCGACACCGAAATTTATCAAAATCCCAGCGAGTCCTCCACCTGCTAGAATTGCCGCCCAAGCTATCAGCGGCGCCATCCAAATAGCGCCAGACAAATTAGCGCTGCGGATAAAAGCAACAATGCTCAATGGCGTGCCAAAGAAGAAAAGAAACTTCGCTAAATATGTAGAATAGCTTCTCGGTAGCAGGCGGCCGAGAATGAATCCGAACGCCACCCATCCGATCAGATTTAGATAAAGTTTGAGCAGCGGATTTTCTAAATAAAGCATGATTGGCTAAATCTTTACTAAACGACATATACCAATTTTTTATGAGGCTCCGTAGAATCCGATCACCCCTAGCCAAGGGCGGGCACGGGGGCACCGCCCCTACTAAGGGGGGACAAGATTCCGATCAAAGTCAACCCCTACTCCCCAACAATCAGGGGGATTTAGGGGGATCGAGATATGTGCAACTTCACATTAAATTGGTATTACGCAGATCCACTACTTTTGCCAAAAAAGCCCACATTTACCCTATCGCCGCAGTTTTCCCCGGCATCGCAGGGCTAAATATTAATGATTATTCAGCCTCGCAAATAATTTTCCACACAGGCCTTGACATCCACAGAAGCGCGTGTCATGATTAAGTTGAGGAATAAGTCAACATAGGTGAAAACTATGGCACGGCAAGCAAAACAATCATCTCAAGTCAAACGTTCCAGCAGCCAAGCAGCCTCCAATACTCGCACCAAGTTTACTCTCTACAATTTTGCCGGAAACGCCAAGGCATTCTATCTAGTCGATCGCATAAATTTAGAAAGAAAGCCCGGTGATCTCCCTGAAAAATCCGTGGCTCACAGCATCATCATCATCGACCGTTCCGGCTCAATGTATTATGACTTAGAACCGCTGAAAGAAACCTTAATCAAGCTTTTGACATTAGACGAATACAACAATTACCAGCTAATTGTCAGCCTAATTTCCTACGCTAGCAATCGGGACGTAATTTGTCACTTCCAGCGAATTCCCATTCAAGAAGTGCTGAAGTTTGACTCTCCATACATCAAAGAAATTCAAAAAATCCACACGGCTGGCAGTACCTGCATATCGCAGTCGATGCAACTCGCTAAATCTCTGGTTAAAGCGGGAGAAATGACAGCGATCAATTTGCACACAGACGGCTATGCAAATGACCCCAGTCCCAATTCGGAATCTGCAAAACTAGGGGAAATTTGCGAAGAACTCAAAGACATGGATGTGTTTGCAAACACGATATCCTATGCTTCTGCTGACTTCAAACTTCTCTCCAAAATCGCCAACACATTATCGGGAAATTGCATCCGCGCTGGCGAAGTCAAAATGGTTTATGATGCTCTTTACGACAGCACAAAACTGTTAGGCAGTTCCGTTGCACCGCCGCTGGAAGAACCGTTAATTAAGGAATATGATTATCAAGTTTTTGTTTCCAAAAGTGGCAAGAAAATCAACGGTTCATCGAGCACGCTGAAAATCTGCGGGCTGAAAGCAGACGATCGCGGACTGTTTTACAAATATCAGAAAGTCGCCAAAGATGAGTATGACAAACTAGATGTTCCCGTTGCTCAAACTGATGAGTCGGTGTTTGCTTTTGCGAAAGCTAACCTCGCTGACGGCAATTTAAATACGGCTAAGTATGCGCTGGTGAGTACCTTCGACGCTACTTTGACGGAAAAACACGCTAAAGCTTTGACAAATGCCCAAATAGCGGAGTTTACGGAAGATTTGGAACAGGCTGTTTTTGCGCCTGATGTGTTGAAAAATCATGTAATTGGCGATCGGGTAAAAGTCAGCGAGAAAATTTCCCTGCTGGAGTTAATCAAGATATTGGAGGAAAACAGCAACAGCATCATCATCAACTTGAAACACTTGCAAGAAAATTATCAGCGAAAAGGTTTGAAGCGAATTGAGGGAAAGCGAGACGAAAACGGCAACCTTGTCAAGCCTTGGCTGAAAACTGAATTCTTGGACGGTGGCGAATACATGCAAATGGGTTCATTTGCGATCAATCAAAATACCGCTACCATCAATATGCTGATTACCCGCAAAGCTAAGCTGGTAAAAGTTGAGGATGAAACTTTAATCGCAGAAGTGGCGGGAATTCTAGTTACAGACCTCAATACTTTCAACAATTATACCATTGTCAGCGACGGCGAAGTTAATATTAAGTCGCTGCGAACCAAAATCAGCAGCAAACCAGTGTTTGATTTGCTCAAAAAATGCGGTGTCCTTGAAAAAGACGGTTCGCCCGTGCAAGAATTTGACTTCCGTTCCGAGTACGATATTAAGTTAGAGACTTTGCCCCTGGTGCCTTTTGACGGGCGTTACGGCAGCCTTGACGGAGTGTTTGAGGAACTCGCAGAAATCAAAATTCTCTCTAGCATTCTCTCGGCTCATTTGAAGGAGGAATCTGAGGCTTACACTGCGGAACAATTGGAAGAATTGAAACAGCATTATCTCTCAAAAAGCCTTTACATCAACTTTCCGACGACGACGGAATACACGGAATTAAAAAGTGCGATCGCCAACGGTTCAGTAGATTCGCGAGTCAGCTACAAAATCGACATCGGCAGCAAAAACATCCTCAACTTCGGCAAATTGCACTCTGCCAACAAATTTCTCGATCGCCTTTATGAAGTTTACCACAAAAACACGGGCGAAAAGCTAGCAAAACCGACATTTGACATCACGTTAGATGAGCCTGTTGTCTTCGCACACAAAACCCTGTCATCCCGAACAAAAATCACCAAAGTTGACGACTTGATGAAACTGATTTTCGATGAGTTTTTGGGGTTGGAGGATAACGGAATTGTTAGCGCTACTTTAGCCAAAGTGGGTGCAGATAGTTTGCTGCGGCTTTTGCAAGCGAAATGGCAGGGAGAAGATGTCAAGCGAGACGAGTTTGTCGCTGCTTTAGCTAATGCGAATGAGCGACTGGAAGCTTATGCTGAAAAAGTGTACAGGGAAAAAGTTTCACCGCTGGTTTTCTATATCGGTTCTACCGGACTTATCCCGGATGAAATGGAGGCAAAAGCTGCTACTGCTGAGGAAATTAATTCTAAATACGGCAACTTGCAATTTTCTAAAGATGAGCAAGAGGGGATGTTTTTTGAAGTGGGAGATTGCATTATTAGCGTGTATGCTAAGAATGAGTATTTCACGGTAGGGAAGTAGAAAGTAGGGTGGGCCTTTGCCCACCTTGGTTAAATAGGGCTGATTGAAATGAACTGCAAAGGCGTAGTCGATAGTAACAAATCAGGTCAAAAAATATGGATACACCACCACTCCCACAACCAAAACTCGATCGCACACCGATCACTTTCGATCAATATGCAGCCTACACCCCCCAAAAGCTAGAACTGCGGCATGGTTTCTATGGCTATGGAGGGCAAGACTTGACAGGTTTTTATCTTGCAGTATTGGCAAATATGGGGTTACGGGAAGCTGTTCGTCATGTACCGCTTTCACTATGGCTAGAAGCAATTCAAGAGTTAGCTTTGCAAAATCCTAAACTCAACTTTGATACTGAAACTGGGGAAGCTATGCTTAACAGCTTGAACCGAGGATTGGAAGATTTGCAAGCAGTTGCAGAGTATTTGGAAGAACAAGCTTAGTCGCGGTACACCCAGCAAAAATGAAACGCGATTCGTTTATACTGTAAGGGCGGTATCCCCGTACCCGCGCTCTATTTAAAACGGAATTTCCTCATCTTCATCTTCCACAGTCTTAGCCGTCATCCGCCAACTGGTAATATACTCAATTTGCACATCAATTTTGTTAATAGCTTCCCCTAACCGCTTTTGGATGTATTGAGTCAGCGTCACCATAAAATCTAACTCAACTCCCACAGATAGCGCAAGTTTTGCCAAGCTAGCAAAATCTACCTTCAAAATCGAGGAACTGGATAACTTAAAATGGGGAGTATTTTCCTTATTTTGCACCAACATTGCTTTTTTAATGCGCTCTTTCAGATGCTCAACTTCAGAATCCAACAACTTCCATTCAGGCAAAATTTCTTGATACCTTTTGCCCAGCACTGTTAAATCCTCACTCTCCGGTTCCGGCGCAATTTTTTTAGTAGATTTCCGCCGTTGCTGTACATTAGAATTTAACCGCCAACTAGCAATATCCTCAACTTCCAAAGATGGATGAGCGATGAGTTGGCCTAACTGTTTTTGAATTTCTTTCGTCAGCGTCACCGGAAAATTCAACTCAATTCCCTCAGCTTGCGTCAGTCTGGCCAGCGTCATAAAATCAACTTTCATCGTTATCGAACTGGAAAGCTCAAAATAAGAACTGTCTTTGAGCTTTTGGGCCATCATCCCTGCTTTAAATCGTTCTTTCACTGCAGCGATTTCTGAATCTAGCGGTTTCCACCGAGATTCTATTTCCTGATATTTTTCGCCCAATGCTATCAAGTTTTCTGTTGCGGGTTCGGGGTAACATTGGGCAAGGATTTCTAGCAGGCGGCCATGCACTCCAGCTAAATAAACCGCGTCCATCTTGGCATATTCTAGCTGCTTTTGGGTGAGGGGACGCTTTGCCCAATCGCCGCTTTGTTCTGTTTTATCTACATAAGCAATGCCGCAAAGTGTTTCTATTAAAGTTTTGAGTTGTCGATTAGGTAAGGGCAGAATGTAAGTGGGAATCTTGCTCGCCATTTTTAATGTGCAAGTGACATTTTGAGCGTCGTCATTGCCTAGAAATCTGATGTCATAGCTGGCGTTATGCAAGACTTTTTCAATGTCGGGATTTACCATGATTTGGTTGATGAAATCTTTGGCCAATTCAGGTTTATCCAAGACATCTAGTAGAAAAGTACCATCTCCACTCGAATCTGTAGAGTCAGCTAACACCTGAATCAGAGATAATCTGGGGTTGGATTTATAGTCTGCTATTTCTGTGTCAACCCACAGGATTTTAGCTTGGGCAAATTTAGCTATGATTGCTTTGATGTCGTTTGCTGCTGTTAAATAAGGCATTTTTACAGACTTTTGCTATTAACTTTTTGATTCTATTATGCTATGGCAATTATCGGATCGATTGTCAACGATTCAAGCGCCGGACATGGCATTGCCCTGTCCTGGAAACACGCAAACCTCAGAAACCCGGTTTCTTCCTATATTTCTCGTTTCTGTTCACAAAACTCCTAGAAACCGGGTTTCTAGCCTCCAGTAAAAAAAAAGAATGCAGTCGATCGCACTATTGACGATTCTCGCGAACTTCCTCTAAAAACCAGTTGCCTACTTCTGTATTGTCCGTCTGGCGACTGCGGCGCAAACCTTCCTCTAATAAAGCAACTTTTAGCCCCGGCAAAACTTGAGATTCCGTCAGACGTTCGCTTCCCCGGTTAGCAATTATTTTGAAAGCAATAACTTGCGCTTTTTGTACGTCTACTACCCAATATTCAGACACTCCTAATTCTTCATAAATCATTCTTTTGGTTCCCAAATCGTCAACGAGAGAACTGTCGGCAATTTCAATTGCTAAATCTGGGGAAACTAGGCTATCTAAATTCACTACAGAACTGCCGCGAGGTGCCGTTTGTACCCGGTCTCCGATGTAGTAAGAAGCATCAGGTTGAGCGCCTCTGACACCCGTTTTGGCGTAGCTACAGTTGACCAGAAGTCTCATTTTTATACCTTTAGCAATGCCAAATAAATTGATTAAGATGACGATAATTCCGTTGTCATCAGCATGATCTGGCCCGACTGCTGCCATTTCAATCCTCAACTGTCCGTTGTAATAGTAGCATTTTGCTCGATCGTACTCCGGCTGTTTAATAATTTCTATATATTCATCCCAAGTCGCTGTAACCCAGGTATCAGTTAGTAGTTTGGTTTGGAGTTGACTCATTATTACCTCACCGGAAAAAATCTTTGACTTTTGAGGGAAAACTTCTGAGTAGGGACGATCGCATTTTTACCATTCAGCAGTAAGGTACGCAGCGCGCACCTTACAAACTATTAACCTAGGACTATTCTGCCACTTCCTCAGATTCCGATTCTTCTGCCGATTCTTCACCAGCAGGCGGCACTAAAGCCACAGCTACGATCGAATCATCCTCATCTAACCGCTGCACCCGCACACCCGTTGCTGTGCGCGATTGAGTAGAAATTGCACTCACAGCCTGACGGATAATAATACCTCGGTTGGTAATGATCATCAATTCGTCATCTTCGTTGACAATTCGCAGCGCAGCTACCTGATCCTTACCCTTTTTAGATTTGAATTTAGTAGCCGTCAATCCCTTGCCAGCCCGTCTTTGTAGGCGGAATTGAGAAACAGGAACCCGCTTCCCGTAGCCGTTGGTGGTGATTACCAACACCGAAGGAACTTCGCTGCTAACTGTCGAAATTTCTTCGACATCTTCGCCTTCAATTTCCTCGGCTTGCAATTCTAATTCTTCATCTTCCGTTTCCAATTCAGCACTTTCTGCCCCTTCAAATTCCGCTTCGTCCGTTTCTAATTGAGCAATATTAGCTCCCTCAAATTCCGAGTCTTCAGTTTCCAAGTCAGCAATTTCGGCAACAATTGAACTCGGCAAAATGTCCATGCTGATCAACTCATCGCCCGATCGCAATTTCATTGATTTTACACCCCGTGTGGCGCGGCCGACTGGGCGCAACTGTTCGTGATTGGTGCGGAAATGAATTGCCATGCCTTGGCGCGTACCGATGATGATGCTATCGCCAACTTTTGCTCTCCGTACCCAGCGCAATTGGTCGCCTTCTTCTAGAGAAATGGCGATTAATCCATTAGTGCGGATGTTGCCAAAAGCGGAAAGTGCGGTTTTCTTAATGTAGCCGCCGCGAGTCAGCATGACCAAGTATTCTTCGCTGGTGAATTCTGTGACTGACACCATAGAAGTGATTTTTTCTTCTATAGGAATCGGCAGCAGTTGCACTACGGGAGTGCCGCGGGCTGTCCGGGAACAGACGGGGATTTGATAAGCTTTGACAGAGTAAACTACGCCCCTGTCGCTGAAGAACAAAACGCTATCGTGATCGCAGCAGGAAAGGAAATGTTCTACTCCATCGTCTTCTTTCATTTTCGCGCCTGCTTTGCCGCGAGTAGCGCGACTTTGGGCCTCGAAAGTGCTGACAGGCATCCGCTTGATGTAGCCTTGCTCTGTGATCAGAATAATTGCTTGTTCGTTGGCAATTAAATCTCTTTCATCGATTTCTCCTTCGGCGTGTTCGATGACGCTGCGCCTAGGAGTAGCGATTTTGGTTTGGATTTCGACTGCTTCAAATTCGGCGATTTCTAAGATGCGTTCCCGCCGCGCTAAGATATCTTCCAAATCGGAGATTTTTGCTCGCAATTCTTCGTGTTCTTGCTGAATTTTTTGCGCTTCTAATGCTGTCAAACGCCGGAGCTGCATTTGCAGAATTGCATCGGATTGCTGTTCCGAAAGACCGTAATTATCCATCAATTCCTGTTTGGCTGCTGCGGAGTCGGCAGCGGCGCGAATTAGGTGAATAATTGCATCTAAGTTGTCTAGGGCAATTAATAAGCCTTGCAGAAGGTGGTCGCGTTCTTCTGCTTTGCGGAGCTCATATTGAGTCCGGCGAGTAATTGTCTCAATGCGGAAATCTAGGAAGACATTGAGGAATTGGGAGAGCGTAAGTAGTTGGGGTTCCCCATTTACTAGCGCTAACATATTGGCTCCAAAGTTGGCTTGGAGGGGTGTTTGTTTATAGAGGTTGTTGAGGACGACGCGGGGATAGGCGTCGCGCTTGAGTTCGATCACGATCCGCATTCCGTCTCTATCGCTTTCGTCGCGAATGTCGGAAATTCCATCTAATCTTTTGTCGTTGACAAGTTCGGCAATTTTCTCAATTAGGGCTGCCTTGTTTGTTTGGTAAGGCAATTCGGTGATAATAATTGCTTCTTTGTCGGGGCGGCCGGGATGTTCGATGGTTTCAATGCCGGCGACTCCGCGCATTGTAATCGAACCGCGCCCGGTGGTGTAAGCATCGCGAATGCCGCCTCTGCCGAGAATTTGCCCTCCGGTGGGAAAGTCCGGGCCGGGGATGTACTGCATCAATTCCAGGTCGGTAATTCCTGGGTTGTGGATTAGTGCTACTAAACCGTCAATTATTTCGCCTAAATTGTGCGGCGGAATGTTGGTGGCCATCCCCACAGCAATCCCGGAGGAACCGTTGAGCAAAATTTGGGGGATGCGTGCCGGGAGTACGAGGGGTTCTTGCTGGGAACCGTCGAAGTTGTCGCCGAAATCAACTGTTTCCGAGTCGATGTCGCGCAGCATGGAGTCGCTAGTGAGAGCTGTCAGGCGACACTCGGTGTAACGCATTGCAGCGGGCGGGTCGTTGTCAACGGAGCCGAAGTTGCCGTGGCCGTTGATCAGGCGTTCCCGCATGGAGAAATCCTGAGCCATCCGCACCAGGGCGTCGTAAACCGCTGTATCTCCGTGCGGGTGATACTTGCCCAGCACCTCCCCCACGACGCGGGCGCATTTGCGGAAAGGTCGATCGGGAGTCAAGCCCAATTCGTTCATGGCGTAGAGAATGCGTCGGTGAACGGGCTTGAGACCGTCCCTGGCATCTGGTAGCGCCCGACCGACAATTACGCTCATGGCGTATTCCAAGTACGATCGGGACATCTCATTACCCAGATCCGTCGGGATTATCCGCGACTCAGAGGTGCTCATAGGTTGAAAAACTCCGTTAAAAATTTAAATTTGACCGCTATAAATCTCAAAAATGCGATAAAATCGGTTTGGATTCAGTAGAGCTGCCAAATATTGCAAATTACTCCTGAAATTATATCACAATTTGCCTTGGAATTTATGGGAAAGTTGCCAGAAAATTTAAGGGACGAAACAAGCACAATTGATAATTTGTCAGTTGGTGATTTTGTCAGCAGTTGGCAAAAGCTAGAAAGTTTTTTTTAGGCGGTCGCTTTTCATGCTTTCGTGAGTTTTTTTGACGACCATATAAGAAATTAAAATGGTTACTCGATCGAAATTTTAATTTCACAAAACCGAAGGCATTCTTAAAGCCAACTAAAAATCTAAAATCTAAAATCTAAAATCTAAAATCAGCCGATGCTACCCGTCATCTACTCCGAAGATTTCTTGCTGCACAAGACTGGAATGCTTCACCCAGAGCGACCAGAACGTTTAACGGCGATCGTCAACGCTCTGAAAGCTGCTCCTTGGGCGGATCAAATTGAATGGCAACTGCCCACCCCAGTGGCGCAGCGCGAACAACAACTGTTCTCGGCTATCAAAAAAGTTCACTCGCAAAGATACATCAAAGAAATCGAACATTTGGCTCATCGGGGAGGCGGCTACCTCGACGGTGATACGCCGATTTCTGCTGAAAGTTACGATGTAGCGCTGCTAGCGGCGAGTGCTTGGCTCGATGGGGTCGATCGAGTGGTGGCTGCGGGGGAACCGGCTTTTGTGCTGGCCAGGCCGCCGGGACACCACGCCGAAAACGCCCGCGCGATGGGTTTTTGCTTGTTTTCCAATGCTGCGATCGCCGCTCACTACGCCCTGGAACAGCCGGGAATCAAGCGCGTCGCCGTCCTCGACTGGGACGTGCACCACGGCAACGGCACTCAATCTTTGGTGGAAAACTGCCGGCAAATTGCCTACTGTTCCCTGCACCAATCTCCGTGCTATCCGGGAACGGGAGATGCCGAGGAGTGCGGGGCCTACGACAACGTGCTGAACATTCCCCTGTATCCCGGCAGTGGCATAGCTGAATACCTGAGCGCCTTTGAATCTCTTGTCGTGCCTTTTTTGTCCAAATTTGAACCGGATTTGTTGATTGTCAGCGCTGGTTATGACGCTACTGCGTCCGATCCGCTGGCGAGCATGACTCTGATGCCGTCAGATTTCGGTACTTTCACCGGATACTGTCTGCAACTCACCCGTCGCATCGCCTTTGGTTTGGAGGGGGGTTACGCGCTGAAAGATTTGGCTGAGTCGGTTGTGGCGACTATTGACCGATGCCTCAATTAGCTGGAAAATTGGCATAGGGGAAAATGAGGTTGAGAAGCCGTCAGGACGAGATGGAGAGTTTTTGAGGGCGATCGCGCTTGATGGTCTTTTTCCCTCTTCCTTCTGACTTCTGACTTCTGACTTCTGACTTCCGTGACAAGCATCACAAATTTAAGAGATCCAAGTCACTGGGGATCAAAGTCTCGCTCACAGATTTTTCGCCGAAAAATCACACCGTGTCAATGTTTTCGATCGCCTGTGAAGTCGCTCCCAGAGTGCATAATACAAATACAACAAGCCTGTTAAAATTTTATCTGTCTCAATCAACTAGGAGGTTTATCATGTCAGTATCCCAAATGACACTCGAAGAGTTATTTGGTCAGGTCATGTTCTCCAGCGTCGTGACTCGCCACGACCGGAGACAGCTCAGATCGGCACTCTTAGAAAGAACACTGAATGAAGATGAGTATGCCATCATCAACCGACTGCTCTACAACGTTCGCCGCGGTTGGGTAAAAATTGTCGATTAAAGAGGTGGTAGCCACTCCCTGTAGGGGAGTTAATACCATTTTCGATTTTCGATTTTCGATTTTCGATTAAAGAGTTGGTGATTACTGATAACTATCGGGGTTGAGATCACGGGCCTACAGTTACATTTTTTGGGAACTCGTTACAAGTAGAACTTGCCAATTAGGGAAGTTTTTTGTGTTTAATAGTTTGCTCGAAAGTGTGATGTGTTTGACCAGTGTGTTAATTATCAAAATCTCGCTACACATCAGCCTATAGGTAGAGATAATTATAAAATAACAGGTTTCGGGTGCATCTCTACTTGTTGAACAATTGTGAGTTTTGAGTTGTTAACTGAAAAGTTATAATTAACTCAAAACTCATAATTTTTGGGATTAGATATCATGTCCGATCGATTGACAGCGATTAAAGGCCAGGGCGGGTTTACAGATTTTCCCGTTTCTATTCAATATCTTGGCTCACGGGCCCCTACAGGAATCATGGTTAATTGACCGGACATGATTTGAGATGGGAGATTAAATAGTGGGAAAACTGATGAATATCAGGGTTGAGAACCGCTATAAAGTTAATATTTTATAAACGGGTATTAAAAATCAAAACTAGAATCTGTTTCCGGTTGAGGAGGATTGTGCGATCGTACAAGCACAGCCAGTCGCATTGGTCGATCGACCATTCCGGCAATTTGAGCTCAGAAGTGTCAAAATATTAACAACCAGTTCATCCCCAAAATATATGGCTCCCGCCGTTTTAATTGAAAATCTTCAGAAACGCTACGGCACTGTAGAAGCCGTTAAAGATGTTTCCTTCAAGGTAGAACCGGGGGAAATATTTGGTTTGCTAGGCCCCAACGGTGCAGGCAAAACCACAACCCTGCGGGTACTTTGTACTTTGAGTGCGCCCGATAGCGGACGCATTGAAGTGTCTGGCATTTCTGCTGTCAGCCAGCCGAGAATTGCCAGACAAAGACTAGGCTATGTCGCCCAAGAAGTGGCTCTCGATAAGGTGCTGACGGGGCGGGAACTCCTGCAACTGCAAGCAGCGCTTTACCATTTGCCGCGCAATACGATTAAAGGGCGGATTGACGAAATGGTGAAACTCCTGGGTTTGGAGGAGTGGGAAAATAAAAAGACGGGCACTTATTCCGGCGGTATCCGCAAACGCCTTGACTTAGCTGCTGGGTTGCTGCACCAGCCTGATGTTTTGGTGTTAGACGAACCGACAGTCGGGCTCGATATTGAAAGCCGGGTGGTGGTGTGGGATTTCCTGCGGCGCTTGCGGGAGGAAGGTACGACGGTTTTGATTACCAGTCACTATCTCGAAGAAGTTGATGCTTTGGCCGATCGCGTGGCGATTATTGACAAGGGTACGGTAATTGCTGAGGGCACGCCGGAGGAGTTGAAAAATCGGGTTGGGGGCGATCGGGTGACTTTGCGGATTCGGGAGTTTTCGCCGATCGAAGAAGCCGAAAAAGCTAAAACTCTGATGCAATCTTTGCCTTTTGTGCAGGAAGTAATTGTCAACGCGGCTCAAGGAAATTCTCTGAATTTAGTAGTAACACCGCAAAGCGATGCGCTGGTGACTATTCAGCAGGCTTTAAAAAATGCGGGATTGCCTACTTTTGGGATTGCTCAATCTCGGCCGAGTTTGGATGATGTGTATTTGGCTGCCACTGGTAAGACGCTGTTGGATGCGGAGTTGGCTGCTGCTAGCAACCGCGATTTGAAGGCTGAGCAAAAACAGGCGATGCGATCGTAGTTTGAGGGAAGAGGGAATGCACGACACGGATTTTGACACGGATACACGGATTAATTGAGGAAAGTTGGGGGGATGCTCTTTGGGATAACTCCGCGCGACTAAAGAAACCGGGTTTTTTACCGAATCTGCGGGCTGCAACGATGTATTTTCGTAAAAAAACCCGGTTTCTGAACCCCCATGCGTAAGTCCTATAGAATCTAAAATACGATCGTAATTTTGGGGGATATTAATAGATGAATCTTGTTTTGGAAGTTGAAGCGCCTCCTTTTCGAGAAGATGCAAGAGGAGCTATTCGGGTGGGAAACTCAAGAGTTTTGCTGGAATTGGTGATTAGAGCTTTTCAGGATGGTGCGTCGCCGGAATCTATTGTGCAGCGTTATTCAACTCTGTCGTTGTCGGATGTCTATAGTGCGATCGGCTATTATCTCCGACACCAAGAAGCCGTGGAAACTTATCTCAATTATCGCGAGCAATTAGCAGATTCCGTCCGTCAGCGTTTGTTAGGCATTCAACCCGATCTGGGCGTTGTGCGATCGCGCTTGTTAGCCCAAAAACAATCTTGTTTACTGAACCCGGTTTGTAAGGTGCGTCGCTGTGAGATTGTCGATATTTTTGAGGATTTTTAATGGCGACGCACCCTACAGCAACTGAACCCGGTTTGTAAGGTGCGTCGCTGTGAGATGGTCGATCTTTTTGAGGGTTTTTGATAGCGACGCACCCTACAGCAACTGTCAACTGCTATACATCCAAGATTTGTTCTGCTGTCAATGCTAATTCTGGGAAAGTTCGGGATATAATTCGCTCAGTTCCTCGGTAAGCAGTCATTTGATAAACCCGATTTTCATCAAGCAGGTAAACAAAAACAGTCGGTTCTTTCGGGTTGCCCAAATAGTTTCTGCTACCCAAAGCTAAATAATCGACAATCCAATATTCAGAAATTCCTAGCCGCTGATATTCATCCAGCTTGTCGATATAATCATCTTCCCAATTTGTTGAGACAACTTCTACAACTAATTGTGGTGGTTCAGTTAGTGCTGAATAGGCGAAGGGCTGCGATTTCCAGAGGGTTTTGTCTACTACTGTAACATCAGGATGGCGGCCTTGTTCTTTACCATTCGGGGTTAATGTCCTCAGCATAAATCTGCCAGATACCCTGTAATTGAGCGGAACGCGATCGACTTCTCTATCAAATTGTTTTATCAGAAAATCAGCAACATCCTCATGCAGTCTTATTGGTAATATTTTCACAATTTCTCCATTGACAAGTTCATAGCGGCCTTCTTCGTCGGGAAGTTGCTTGACAAATTGCTCGAAACTGAGCATCTGCTTAGGTTGGGTAGGAGTTACGGTCATGGTTTTCTCTCATTTAGCTAGATATTTAGGACTACTCTCGAACCATTTTAACATACTGTTTTAACACAGGTGGAATCGTGAAAACGATTTCAGCTTCACCGATCAATTTTTCGATCATTCCCCGTCGGGCTAAAGATAGAATAGCTTTACATAATTCGCCCTGCGAACCTTGACCTTTTGACATGAATTGAGTAAACGAAACAGGTTCTATTTCATTACTAAGTTGCGAAATCGCCTGTTTTTCTATTTCGGACAACCGCTGATAGTGCTGCTGCAATATCGGTGTCAATTCATCGCTTAAAAATACTGGTTGATAGCTTAAATATTGAGAGACTCTACCGCCAAATAAGTTGTTAATGGTTTGAGCGACTAATTTTAACCACAGGGGATTACCTTGATAAATGTTAATCAATTCTGGCCAGGCTTCTTCATCCAACAAACCCTTTTGTCTAAGAATTTCTGTTGCGGCTTCACCTAAACCAGTTAACTGCAATAAACATACTGCTGAATTATCGTCGGTGAAGGTGATGATGTCTGAGGGAGGTTCCCAACTATTGAGAATTAAGCAACTGTTGTGGGGAATCTCGCCGATGAGTTTAAATAGGGTTCCGTAGTTTTCATATCCGGGTTTGTAATTTCCTGCAAGTTGCCCGCTGCGGAGAATTTGCTGCACGTCATCGAGGATGATGAGACAGCGATTTTCGCGCAATGTTTCTATTAGGATTGACAACTGAGCATCGATGTTGGCGGGGAAAACCCCCTCTTCGCCCCCCCTTGGTAAGGGGGGGTTGGGGGGGTGTTGATTTGAGAGAAATGGAATCAGGTTTTTGAGGGTTGTTTCGAGGGGTGGGGAGGTGCGGAGACTGAGCCAGATGATGCGATCGAACTGAGTTTGAATTTGGGGGATGAGGTTACGGGCGATCGCACTTTTGCCGGTGCCTGCCATGCCTGTGATGGTGAGGAGGCGGCAGTTTTGCTCTAGAATCCAAGTTTCGAGGGCGCTGAGGGGGAATGAAGGGCGATCGTAGAATGTTCTGAGTTCCGGTGCATCTCTTAAATCGAGTCGCGGTTTTTGTTGAGTGTTGTCTTCATTTGAGGTTTGTGGTGGGGGTGAATTTTGTGGAATTTTGGGAGGCTGCGAGGTTTCTGTGCAAACCTTATTGATGTTACCGAAATTTACAACATCATTGTTATCATTGTTACCGAAATTTACAACATCATTTAAATTTGAGACATTACAATCATGATATGTTTCCATTGTATGTATAAGGTTTGATTTGTTAATATTTTTACTTAATTTATTTGACATAAGTTGCCATAATCTTGAAGCGACATTAGCAACATAACCTTTAGTAAATTGATATTCTTCAGCAATTTCGGGATATTTTTTATCTTGCCAACTACCGAGCAATACCGCCCGTTGCACATTGTTTAAGTGTTTACCAGTTTTGGCTAAAACCAGGTCGTCAGCAAATCTTAAGAATTCTTTAACGTCCATCACTTACCTAAAGGTATAAGGTTTTGCTATTTTAGCATATTATGAGATTTTATGATGTTTATGATTAAATATGATACTTATAATCTAAATAAAAAAGTAAAACTGATGATATTTTGTGATTGCCGCCTTAGAACAAAATCTGGCAAAATTAATGAAATGGACTTTCAGAGGTTAAAACCATGCCTTCAGAAAAAAACCCACGTTATGATGTGAAAACGAAGTCAGAGAGCTCTTGGAACCCGATTACGCAATTTGTCGAAGGAACAAAACAAGTAACGACAATTCGTGATAATACGACTGGCAAGGAGCACAAGGGTTCTGGTAAAACAGCAGAACAATCTCGTGACAATGCTTGGAAAAGAGTTAACGAAGAATAGACTCATCTAAGGAAGGGCGATCGCGCTTCAGGAATGATGGCGCGCTCGCTCCTTCTCGACGGGTTGCGATGAAGAGCGATCTCCCTTTATAAGTGGAAATTACTGTCTGAACAATGTTTTTATAAATAGATAGTTACTTAAAATTTTCACACCCAGGTATAATTATATGGATGAACTTTGGCAGGAATTTTGCAATGGTATAGCTAATGCTCTTGGTGCAATTGTCGTCAGAGCGTTTTTTACTAAAGAGGGCTTACAAGTAGGAGGGTGTATTTTGGCTGGCGGAATATTCCTGACTTTTTATTATAGCGATTTGTCGCCTGCTGAATCTCAAGCAAGAAGCATTGTAAAAAACAAATGTCGCAATACCTGGTCTTTTTACTCCAAACATCGGAGGATGCCTTCCACACGTATAAACTTAGGCAAGAACTCTACTTACAGTTTCGGGATTTTACCTACACGGTATAGTAATGTCTCAATAATAGGGGCTCAGTCTATCAAGTCAGATTTCAGTAATTTTGTTGGAATTGCTTTTGGACCTTCCAAAAATCAACAGAGTTATGTGTGCACAATCTGCAAAAGTAATAGTTATTCTAACAGAAATAGATCACTTATTTCAACAAGTGATGGAGTTACTTGCCCTAATGGATATCGTGTGGTGGAAAAAATCAAGCCGTAATGTCTAGAAAAAATACACAGAATCCAAATCACTAATATAGCAAGTGCGATCGCCCTTACTTAACCCAAGTGCGATCGCTCTTGATAAATAACTACTGATACTCTACTACAGCCGCGATCGCCCTGGCAATTTCCTCCATATCAGTAGTCGAAATTTCTCCTATTTTACGAATGAATCTTTGTACATCCATACCCCGCAATTGCAACACATCTACTGCCGAAACTTTCGTTAAACCATTAGCAATATCTGGCTCAATCTTAACGTGCCAGATATTACCAGCATAATATTCTTTCCAATCTGTGATAGGTGCAGCCAATTTCACTGGTAACTTACCAACATTATCAGAACTTACGACTACAGCCGGACGAATTTTTTTGATTTCGGCTCCCAGTGTTGGGTCAAAATTAGCCAACCAAATATCACCCCGTTTAGGAGAAGGAGAGTTAGTAGTCAATTAAATCTCCTGCTTCTAACTCTTGCCATTCTCTATCTTCCTGGTAATGTTGCAACATTGCCTCAGCTTGTCTTTCTAAAATCCTTCCCCTATCTTCCAGCGGTAATTTCATAAATTCTCGGCGACTGGGATAATTTGCTAATGTTGGTATTTCCAAAGCTATATCCGTCGGCTGCTTTTGAATCTTACGCTGAGAATTCAATGCTTCTATTCGATCGCCCTCAGCTTCTTCCGCCGCAATGTCAGCATCAATTTCCTCTCGGTTAGCATGGTAATAAGTCAAAGCTGCATAGACTTGGGTGAGAGTTAAATGCCCGATGCGATCGGCAATTTCTTCTGCACTCAGACTTTGCTTGTACCAAATAGCAATGCGCCGGACTGTAACACCTGTTCCGGCAATAATTGGGCAGCCACCATGTATATCAGGCTGACGGCTAATTAAAGTTCCTATATCGGTGATAGTTGACAAGATTTTTTCCTCCCTATTCCGATCGCTCTGTGATCTAGCATAGCACTGTCAGAGCAAGTGCGATCGCCCCCTAATTTTCTGGAAAATAACGCTCCAAAAATTCCCTAGCCGTAACAATAGGAAGCCCCTCATATTCCTGCAACACTAACAAATCCAGATCGCCCGTAACAATTGCATCGGCACCAGCAGCCATCGCAGTTCCTAAAATCATATTGTCATTAGCATCTCGTAACTCAGGCACGTCGATAGTGGAAATTGGATAAACTTCCACTATCTCTCGTGTTCCGCTCATTAAACCATTAACGGTAAAACTCAAAGACTGTAATCTCGCCTGGAGTTTTTGTTTGTTCAAAGTATTCTCTAATTCTGCTAGTATTGGTTCAGAAGCACAAATTATGAGTTGACGAGTTCGAGCTAATCTGAATAAACGAGCTGGGATACCTCCCCACAGCCAGCCTGACACAAAGATATTAGTATCCACTACAATTTTCATTTGTGCGACTCTTTTTCAGAACGTTTCTCCCGACGCACTTCCCGCACAAGTTCGCAAATTTCTTCCATTGTTAACTCATCAGGATCTGGACTCGCTGCTTCTATTCGCCGTTCCCATTCCTCCCAGTCAAAACCTGTTACCTTCTGAAAAACAATACTATCCCCTGTCACTGTAACTGCATATCGATCCCCAGGCTTCAGTTGAGCTTCAATCTCAGCGGGAATTTCTAACTTACCGTCGAGGTTGACAGGAACAGTAATATTTGATTTCAGAATGTATTCTCGCAGGTGTTCAACAACTCTATCTTGCAGAGTTTCCGGCAGAGATTCCATAATTTCGACCAAAGTGGCGATCGCCCTTGATGACATAGCTTTATACTCCTAGTAAATCAAGTTTTTATTTAGCATATTTGATGAGCTTATTCTCAATTTTAGACCGATCGCCCGCCCAACACCACCAATACCTCCAGACTTGCTACTGTAAAGAGAGTTAGATCTAATCAACAAGCAATTATGAGCGGTACTGTTACATCCCCCAACAACCTCAACCAGCAGCGGCAACTCTCCACGGCATCCGCCGACACTTCCACTTCCCTGCTGGGCGACTTCATCCAAGAAACACTCGCCTTAACCAAGCGCCTGTTTATTCAATTGCAGCGCCGCCCCTCGACGCTAGTTGCAGGCATTATTCAGCCGCTGATGTGGTTGGTTTTGTTCGGAGCTCTGTTTGAAAATGCACCCGCCGGCTTGTTCGGCGAAAGCCAGAATTACGGACAATTTCTCGGCGCTGGTGTAATCGTTTTTACTGCATTTGCCGGGGCGCTGAATGCTGGTTTGCCGATTATGTTCGATCGCGAGTTCGGATTTCTCAACCGCTTGTTAGTCGCGCCGTTGGCTTCGAGATTTTCGATCGTCCTCGCTTCCGCTATTTTTATCGTCACCCTCAGCTTTATCCAAACCGGCACAATCGTTACAGCGGGAGCGTTTTTGGGCGCGGGATTCCCCGGAATTGCCGGACTGGGGGCGATCGCCCTCATAGTCCTACTATTAGTTTTGGGCGTCACCGGCTTGAGTCTGGGTTTAGCCTTCGCTCTCCCTGGCCACGTAGAATTAATAGCGGTAATTTTTGTTACTAACTTGCCGCTGTTATTTGCCAGCACAGCCCTCGCCCCGCTGTCATTTATGCCAGAGTGGCTGCAAGTTGTGGTGACTCTCAATCCTCTGAGTTACGCGATCGAACCCATCCGCTACCTGTACCTGCACAGCGATTGGTCGCTAGCCAGTGTCGTGATGCAGGCTCCTTGGGGTAATGTCACCTTTGGAGGAGCGCTGTTAGTGCTGCTGGCGTTTGATTTGGTGGCGCTGCTGAGCATTCAACCGCTGCTGCGACGCCGATTTGCTTAGTAAGGGCGATCGTTTCACCTGCACCGTCAATTCTAGGACACGGCGCCGTGCCTTTCGTCCTGTCAACTTAAGGTAAAACCGATAGTCCGTCAGGGGTTGAAACAAGACTCTCAAAGCCAAAGTCCTCTTGCATAGGACTAATGAGTTCTTCAGTCCTCTTTCAGAGGACTTTCGCTATGAGACAGGGAATTCATTCCCTGGCGGACTGCCGGGTCAACGATAGGACTGTTTCATTCTCACGAAAATCAGGCTTTTGTAGGGGCGGTGCCCCCGTGCCCGCCCCCACCCACAGACGATTTCACAGGCATTTGGGACATGGGGGCAACCACGGGGGGATTGCCCCTACGGAGAATGAAACCGTCCTGGGGTAAGCGAGAGGACTGCGGGACTAAAAGCTTAAGTTGACACCAATGGGCATTGCCCTGTCCTTAGCCCCAGCGAAGTAATATAATATTTAGTCGCAAGTCAGAATATTGTTTAGATAGAATTGTTTTTTTGAAGATTCAACTAATAAATGATGAACACCAAAACTTCCAAATCCGGCAAATTGATGATGGGGATTGCTGCAAGCGCGATCGCATCCTGTGTTCTGTTCTCCCCTCAAGCAAGCTTCGCTCAAGCCAGCGGTTTAAATAATGCCCAACCGCTGCAAGACTTTCAAACTCAAGACAATACCGACCCATTTTCCGGCCGCAGCAGCGGCAGCGGAATATTTGATTTAATTCACCGATCGAAATTGGGAGGCGGCCGCAGCATGGAAGAATTTAATAGCGAACAGCGCCAAAATTTGAACGATGCGGCCACAGAATTTCGCAACAAACAGCGCCAACTACTGGAAAACCAAGCTGTACCTACACCAGGGGCGATCGCACCAGCAGAAATTACCGCCCCCGTCCCTTAAATTTACAACTGCTGTTTGTTTATTTCTCAGTCCGCGTGGGCGAGCCAGCGCTTAGGCGGACTTCGTTTGTCTAGCAGCGATTTCAATATCTGAATCTTATCTAAAAACCATCACCCTTAATCCCGTTCCAACCACGCCCGCATTTTACCCGGATTAAGCAAACCGTAAGGATCGACCAACTCTTTAAACTGCAACTGTTCCACATTAATACTTTTCATCCCTCCATCTTCCAATATATAAGTGTGAGGATTAGCAATCAGTGCGCCTTGCTCTTCGTGATAGCGAATAATTTCATTGAGCCGTGATTCCGTAGTGTAGCGAACTATTTGCAAAGCCGCGGCGATCGCCCTGCCATTCATCCGCAAAAACTCCAAGTGCATCATCACCTCATCCCCATAATAATTGTACAGTTCCTCAATCAATTTCAAACCTTTATCTGCGGGAAAAAGCGTCTGCAAATAAGTCAGAGACGGGTCAGCGCTGCGAGCGTGTAGAGTTGTATGATTCCAAGTAAATTCAGCAATAGCTGCACCTTTGCTCGCTGCTTGCGCGTTTTTTTGATAGCAAATTGTGCCGCCATATTCGCGCACCAAATCTTGCAGCGGTTCCAGACAAGATTCAGCTACCATTAACAAAGCGCAGTGCTTACCTTCAGGAATCTCCTCGCGGAAAGCAGCAAAATAAGCAGGAATCGGCCAAGCACAAACACAAATTAGTTTTTTGATAATTCCGTCAGCATCGCCCAAAGCTTGACCGAAGTTTGCCGAGGTCATAAAATCGTCAAAAGCGACGATGATTTCCGCCCAAGGATAAGCAGGGGCGAGGGGAATTTCTAACTCAGTAATAATCCCATTTGTGCCGTAAGCGTGATTGACTTTTTGCACTTCATCGCCGCGCAATTCGATGACGCGGGGATCGTCTTCCATTGTAACGACTCGAACGGCATGAAGATTTCCGCGATCGCGCAATTGCCCGTAAGTTATCGAACCAATTCCCCCGCTACCGCCGCCGATAAATCCCCCAATCGTTGCGGTGCGATAGGTTGAGGGAACCATCCGCAATTCCCAACCAGTTTCTCGCGCTTGTTTGTCGAAAACCGACATTTTCACCCCTGGTTCTACGCAAGCTAAACCCGGTTTTATCCAGCGGATACTGTTCATTTTGCTGGTATCTAAAATGACGCCGCCCTTGAGGGGAATGCACTGACCGTAATTGCCCGTTCCTGCACCTCTGACAGTCAGCGGAATTTTGGATTTGACGCAGGCTGCAGCAATCCGCAAAACTTCCGCTTCGCTGGCGGGACGAACTACTAAATCTCCTGTTTTATCACTTAACAGAGGTTGCAAAACTGGACTGAAGTGATAATAATCTTGAGATAGCTTGACAACTTGCGCGCGATCGCTAATTATTTCAATTCCCGATAGTTCCGAAGAAAAAGCATCCCAGTCAATACTTTGAATCGCAGTGGCAGTCATTTTGTTTCCTTTATGCTCGCAGTATTATATCAAATCCGTTAGCATCGGAATTATTCATCTCTCTGTTCTCTCCTCTGCGTTCTCTGCGTTCTCTGCGGTTTAATCATTCCAATGCAACCGGAATTCATATTATATATTTTATCAACCAGAACTTAGTAACATAAAATACTAATTGCAATCTTTCTTTAAGCAGTAAGGTGCTTATTCGTGCACCCTACATATAGAAGTTCTGCTTCCAGGGCTGCTTTTTTAATTAACAAATCCCCCAAACACCGCCATACCGTAGTATTTCCAAGGAACTGCAACAGTCTCAAATCTAGCTTTTACCAGCATTTCCAACTGTGCCGAAAGTGTAGCTAGGCGATCGGGATTAGAATACCCGTAAGAGACACTCGTCCCCACATTTGCGCGAATTTGTGCTAACGTTTCCCCCTGATTTAGCGCCCAATCTTCTCGCGCCGCTTGATAAATATCTTTCATTGCTGCTGATTCTGCTAAAAGAGGATCGGCATTCCAAAAACAGCCACCAGCATTTAAACTTTCGCGAATGCGTTGAAACAATTTCAACTTCATGTCATCCTCAAGATGGTGAATTGCCAGAGATGAAATGCAAGCATTGAATTTATCGCCCAAGCCTGAGAAATTTGGATTGTTCGCCCATTCTCCAAAATCCATTTCTATGCCAGTCCACCGGGCTGCGTATCCTGCAGACTCTATTTTGGCGCGGGCAAAATCAAGCATTCGCGGCGAGTAATCGACAGCAACTATTTCGGCAGACGGGTAGCGTTTGAGAACTTTTAAAGTGAGTTCCCCCGTACCGCAGCCGAGTTCTAAAATGCGGTGGTTTGTGTTAGCAATGCAGCCTGCTAATACATCCAACATTTCGTCATATTTAGGTAAAAGTCGCCGAATACCCGTATCAAAATTGGCAGTATTGACGAAAACTTCTCCCGGCAAAATTTCGTTGCGCGCAGGTGAGGCAGTAGAGTCAGAATTCACGATCGCCAACCATAGACTACAATTGCTATCCTAACCGATATCAAGCAAAAATTGCGTGAAGTAGGGAGAGGGCACAGCCCAAAGCGTGTCAACTTAACGTTAAACGTACTACGGATTTGCTGTCTGACGATTAAGGCTCGATCCCCCTAGCCCCCCTTAATAAGGGGGAGACAGGAATCTTCTCAAAGTCCCCCTTCTTAAGGGGGATTTAGGGGGATCTAGACTGGGTTAAAAGCGAGATTTATCAGGGGTTTCATTCTTAAGTTGACACCAATAAGCACGGCGCCGTGTCCTTACTCGATCATCTGTACTTCACTCAACAGAAAACCACTATAAAGTTATGCGTATTCTTACGGATAAGCGAAACACTCGCGGTAAACAATAATTAACCCTCGGTTGCACTCAGAGAGTCTTGCTTTACCCCCGAGGCCAACAAAACACTTTGAAAAAGCAGTGTTATGTTAGTAGTGCATAAATTCCCATCAAGATTAAACCTCACACTTGAGGATACCATGCGCCAGTTGATTTCTCCAATTCGGGCTGCCATCAGCCAATTAATTTATAAGCGAATTCTGCTTGCGCTGACAATTTTATTTTGTGTAGGTGTAGGAGTAGCGATGGCAAATATGTCTGAGCTTTCCTCTACCCTAACGGGATTGCCGGCGTGATTCAAGTCACACAATCCACTTACGATATCTTGAGAAATAAGTATCTGTTTGAAAACAGAGGAATTATCCACATCAAAGGCAAGGGCGATATGAATACTTATCTGCTTGGAGGCAGGCTAGTCAGCGCAGTTTCGGTTTAATTTGTTTATTATATTATTAAGGGGTCTGCTAGTTAGTCCAGAGTCATCAGTCATTATATCATGTCCGGTCGATCGACCGCGATTTTCGTAGGGGCCCGTGAGCCAACAATACCTGCCAATAATTGACAATCTGAAAAACCCGCCCCGACCGCGATATTATGGTTAATCAATCGGACATGATATTAGTCAGCAGCAAGCAGCCAAGAAGTAACAGTTAATAGCTGCTGGCTGTTGACTGCTGACAATTATAGGAAGTACACAGGGGATGTGAGAAACCAGGTTTCTGGGCGGTTGCTTCGTTGACACACCCAAAATTGATTACGAGAAACCCGGTTTTTTTTCCTAGGTCCTACATTAGCCATTGGCAAAATAGTAAGTTTTATGTTATTGCGGATTTTATCATTTTTGAAATTTTTCAAATCTCGCTTGTCTAGGCAAATAGCTTTGTGGGTATTTGCTAGCATTCTTGTCATAGAGGGAATTATTTTAGTTCCCTCTTATTTTCGGCGCGAAAATGAACTTTTAAGTCAACTGGAACAGGTATCTCGGGCGACTGTTGATTCCCTAGAGTTTTTGCTCCAACAAGATATTTCCGATCGCACTTTCTTGCAAGAAGAAGTAAAAAATATTACTAAGGATTCTCAAGTAGTCTTAGGACTATCTATTTACCAAGCTAACGGTGAGCTAATATATACACTTGGCGAACCCCCAGAAATCAGTTTAGAGCAACTAAAAAAAGCTCGTATAGTTCACAGTCACAATTTCGATGGCAAGCGCTACGATATTGCTTGGACGGAGCGACATTTGGGAGGCGATTACATCTTAATTGTTCGCCACGATGCTTCCACCGTTCAACCGGAACTTTACGCATTTATCGGACGGGTGGCTGTTCTAGTCATTATTATATCAGCCTTTGTCACTTCTGTGACTATGTTTTTTTTAGGCGTGACAGTAATTGCACCTCTCTTGAGATTGCGCGATGACTTGATCGCTGCCGGAGACGCTTTGAGCAAAGATCGAGCACAACCTGATTTCTACTCTCTGTCTGTCAAGCGGGATGACGAGTTGGGAGAACTCATGGTCGCATTCAATCAAATGTTTCACCGAGTTTACCAGGAAATTGCACAGCGGAAACAAGCTGAGGAAGTATTGCGCGCCGAACAAGAAAAGTCGGAACGTTTATTACTAAATATATTACCAGTAATGATTGCCGATCGCCTAAAACAAGGTCAGATAAATATTGCGGACGGATTTGCCGATGTTACAGTTTTGTTTGCGGATATTGTGGGCTTTACCGAAATATCTTCGCGCACATCTCCTGAAGAATTAGTAGAATTACTTAACAAAATATTTTCAGCTTTCGATCGCTTAAGCGAACAATACGGCTTAGAAAAAATTAAGACTATCGGCGACAATTATATGGTAGCAGGCGGTTTGCCGCTTCCCTGTACAAATCACGCCGAATCTATTGCCGAAATGGCCTTAGAAATGCAGCAAGAAATTATGAAATTCCGCGACGAATGCGGTAAACCTCTCAATATCCGCATTGGCATTAATACTGGGCCTGTGGTAGCAGGTGTCATCGGCACTAAAAAGTTTATTTACGATTTGTGGGGAGATGCTGTGAATACAGCAAGCCGCATGGAATCTCAGGGACTTCCGGGTAAAATTCAAGTTAGCAACTCAACTTATGAGTTGCTGTGCGATAAGTATTTGTTGGAAAAGCGGGGTAAAATTAATGTTAAAGGCAAAGGATCTATGACGACTTATTTGCTCAAAGGCAGAAAATTGTAACTGACAATTTTAACCATTGCCTGCGAATACGTGGTAGGGGGGCTGACGTTCCCAGGCAGGGGGCATCGACACCCAACTAGATTTTTTTTAACGAACCGCGAAGACGCTAAGGACACTAAGGAAGAGATGAAGAAAGAATCAAAAATAAAAAGTTCATAAGGGCGTTATTATTGCTATATTAAAATGCAGGTTAATATTAGTAATTGGGGCAAAAATGACTGCGAATCAGGAACATAATTATTCAAATTCACCGATTTGGCAGCCCTTCACGCAAATGAAAACGGCTGGCCCCCCACTGAAGGTAATTCGCGGCAAAGGATCTGTGCTGGAATTGGCAGACGGGCGGCAAATTCTCGACTGCATTTCTAGTTGGTGGGTGACTGTTCACGGCCACAGCCATCCAGTTCTGGCAGAGGCTCTTTACGAACAAGCCCAAAAGTTAGAACACGTAATCTTTGCCGGATTTACTCACGAACCTGCCGAGAAACTTGCGAGTAAATTACTAACTCATACGCCTGCTTCTTTAACGCGGATTTTCTTTTCTGATAACGGCTCGACTGCTGTTGAAGTTGCTCTGAAAATGGCATTTCAATATTGGCGCAATCTCGGAGAAACTAACCGCACTAGCTTTATTAGTTTTGAGGGAGGTTATCACGGCGATACTGTGGGCGCGATGTCTGCTGGGAGAAGTTCGCTGTGGTGGGAATCTTTTGCACCTTTAATGTTTGCTGGGGATGTTGTTCCTTTTCCGGCGACTTTTGACGGCGACAGCCAGGTGGAAAGCAATGAGGCTGCGAGTTTAGAGAAATTGGAGTTTTTGTTAAAGCAGGGCGGCTATGCGGGTATTTTTATCGAACCTTTGGTGCAAGGTTCTGGGGGGATGCGAATGTGCCGCCCTGAGTTTTTGCGGGCGATCGCACAACTTGCGGGCCAATTTAATGTATTGTTGATTTACGATGAAGTAATGACGGGTTTTGGGCGCACGGGCGAACTGTTTGCCTCGGTTAAATCTGCAACTTCACCGGATATCCTGTGTTTGTCTAAAGGATTGTCTGGTGGCTGTTTGCCAATTGCTGTCACAATGGCATCGGAGGATATTTATCAAGCTTTCTGGCGAGATGAATGGGACAAAGCTTTTTTTCACGGTCATTCTTACACCGGAAATCCCTTAGCTTGTGCGGTGAGTGTAGCATCCTTGGAGCTTTTGGAGCAAAACCCAAATGTGTATCAAGGGATGGAAAAATTGCACCGCCAATATCTGAATCAATGGCTGAGAAATCATCCTAAACTCGAACGGATTCGGACTTGTGGCACCATCGCAGCAATGGATGTGAAAACGGAAAGCGATTCCGGTTATTTTAATGACATCGCTCCTCTATTGAAAGCCAGATTTCTCGAAGCGGGGTTTTTGCTCCGCCCCTTGGGAAATACGCTTTACTTGATGCCTCCCTACTGCATTTCTCCTGATGAACTAGAATCGATTTATCGGGTGATTCGTCAGGTTTTGGATACTCTGTAAACCCTTTAATTTTAGTAATGAATTTACCCAATTGGAACGATTTGGCTGACGACGCGCTGGCGGGCAAATGTCTCTCTCGCGAGCAATCTTTAGCCGTATTGCGCGCACCGGATGAGGTTTTGCTGGAACAACTAAACGCAGCTTATCGGGTGCGCCGCCACTACTGGGGAAACCGAGTCAGGCTGCACTATTTGTTAAATGCTCAAAGTGGCCTTTGTCCTGAAGATTGCCATTATTGTTCTCAGTCAAAAATTTCGACTGCGGAAATTGAGAAATATCCGCTTTTAGCTAAGGAGAAAATTCTGGATGCCGCCCAACGCGCCGCAGATTTAAAAGCTGGTACGTTTTGTTTGGTGATTTCGGGCCGCCAACCTAACGCATCTACTTTCGATCGCGTTTTGGATGCTGTCGAGACTGTGAAGGCAAATTATAACCTAAAAATTTGCGCTTGTTTGGGATTGTTGAGCGAGGAGCAAACTCATCGTTTGGCTAAAGCTGGAGTCGATCGCGTCAATCACAATCTCAATACTTCCGAATCATATCACACGGATATTTGCACCACTCACACTTTTGGCGATCGGGTGGAAACCGTCGAACACGTAAAAGCAGCGGGGATCACAACTTGTTCCGGCGGAATTTTGGGGATGGGCGAATCGGATGATGATGCGATCGATTTAGCGCTTTCGCTTCGCAAGTTGGGCGTTACTAGCGTACCCGTCAACTTTTTTATTCCGATTCCCGGCACACCATTTGCAGATGTGAACAGGTTAACTCCCCGCCAATGTTTGCGAATTCTCTGTTTGTTCCGATTTTTGCTTCCCAGTCAAGAAATTCGGATTGCTGGGGGACGGGAAGTACATTTGCGATCGCTGCAACCTCTCGGACTTTACCCCGCTAATTCTATCTTTGTTGGCGATTATCTGACAACTCCCGGACAAGCTGCCCATCAAGATTGGGACATGATTCGAGATGCGGGATTTGCGATCGAATCCCCCGAAGGTTCTCTCTTAGAAGTTGATTCAGCAGTTACCAAATCCGAACAAAAAACCCTGGCTGTGTAACTCTTATACCAGTTTTCAATCGGATGAAATAGAGTAGGACACGGCAGTGCCCAAAGCCTGTGTACTTAGCGTCAAACTTAGTACCATCCTGCTGTTTGACTATTAGGGTTCGATCCCCCGGCGCATAGGGCGGGCACGGGGGCACCGCCCCTACGAAGGGTGGGACAAGAGTTTGATAAAAGTCAACCCCTACTCCCCTTCTTAAGGGGGATTTAGGAGGATTTAGACTAGGCTAAAACCGATATTTATCAAGGGTTTTAGCCTTAATTTGACACCAATGGGCTCTTGGAGTGTTCCTACGGTTAACATTCTTCAATCTAAAATCTAAAATCTAAAATCTAAAATAATACAAGAGGGGGAAATTGTGGACAAACGCGAAGAAATTACGATCGCAGAATACCAGCTAACTGCCGAATCTTTCCGAGAAGGAACTTGGCATCACGACGTATCCCAAAATCGCTCCGCACTGACCGCTGCCATGCCCCGCACTCCCGGTAAAATTCTCGATATAGGATGCGGGCCGGGACGAGATTTAGTAGCGTTCAAGAGCCAAGGACACACAGTTGTAGGCTTAGATGCAACTCCAGCTTTTGTAGAAATAGCAAAAGAGTTGTCAGGATGCGAAGTTTGGCAGCAATCTTTTCTGAATCTCGACTTGCCAGAGGCAGAATTTGACGGTATTTTTGCCAATGCTTCCCTGATTCACGTTCCCAGCGACGAGATGGTGAAAGTCCTGCAAAATTTGCACAAAGCCTTAGTTGTTAACGGCGCAATTGTCATGTCAATGTGCCGGGGAAATTGGGAAGGATACGACGAGCGGCCAACGGGAAAACGCTATACTGCCGGATGGGAATATCATACTTTAGCGCCTTGTTTAGAACAAGCGGGATTTGCAATTGTCAATCACTACTATCGCCCCCCCGGCTTACCCCGCGAAGCTCAATCTTGGGTAGTAATAGTGGGCAAAAAACTCTAACGTAAATGGGAAATTGCCAATCATTCCCCTCTCTTCCTCTGCGCCCTCTGCGCCCTCTGCGGTAAAAAAAAACTAATTCAAAAAATTACAGAGGATTGTTGTATACTGTTCCACAGTCAAAACAACCAATTTCTGCATAACTTAAAACACAATTAATATGACAGAGAAATCCCACATTTTTTTAGCGGGTGCTAGTCGAGGAGTCGGCTTAGAAATTGCGAAATGTCTGGCAGCCCAAAAGATGCAAGTAACTGCACTTTTGCGATCGCCCGCAACCAGCACCGAATTAGAAGCAATGGGCATCAAAGTCGTGACTGGCGATGCTTTGGATGCAGCAGCTATGGAAGCGGCGATGGCTGGGGGTGAGCCAATTCATGCCGTAATCAGCACAATTGGCGGCTTGCCCAAAGATGTAGAATTATCCGATTATTTGGGCAACAAAAACTTGATTGATGCGGCTGTCAAAGCAGGCGTGCAAAAGTTTATTTTAGTTTCATCAATCGGCAGCGGTAATAGTGTCGGCGCTTTGCCGCCCCAAGCTTTAGAAACTTTGCGCCCGGTTTTAATTGAAAAGGAAAAAGCCGAAAATCATTTGATAGCAAGCGGGATGATTTATACAGTGATTCGTCCCGGCGGACTCAAATCGGAACCTGCAACAGGCAACGGTATTTTAACAGAAGATTGTCGAGTTGCTGGAACGATTCACCGGGCAGATGTAGCGCAGCTAGTTTGTCAGTGTTTAGTTTCTGATGCTGCTAACAATAAAGTTTTGTCAGCGGTAGATAAACAGATGGTTTACGGCAATCCAGAATTTGAGGAATTAAATCTGTAGGGGCGGGTTTTACCAACAATAATTGCCTAAAACCGATAATCTCGTAAACCCGCCCCCACTTGGGTGGCGATCGCGCGGGGTGGGGGCGGGTTTTTGAGTCTTTGGGTATCCTTTGAAACTATTGGTGAACCCGCCCCTACAAGTTTTTGACGGAGGGCGATCGTAAACCTGTCCCCAACCAACGGCAAATCTCAAGAATCGAAAGGCTTAATCCACGATCGCCCGATCGCCCAATCCAGAACCAAAGCCGCGATCGCAAATAATACCACACTCTCGACACCGCGAACCGCAAACGGCAATAACTCCTGTAGGGCGGGCATCTTCCCGGATTCAAAAAACAATCCAGCATCCAACTGTCCAAAAGCCCGCACCAACCCAAAAGCCAACACCGCACCAGATTTAAGCTGCGGGTTAACATCTCGGCGAATCGCATAGCGGTAAGTCACGCCGAACAAAAAACCGCCCAAAAGTGCGATCGCCCCTCGGGCGGCAAAATTTAGGTCAATTTCCCTTACCTGCAAACTCGCCAGAGAATCCAACCTATCCGCTAGAATTAAGCTATTACCAAGGGCGATCGCCCCAAAAGCCAGCAAACAAGACAAACCAGCAACCGTCCCTGCCTTCAAAGATTCTACCCGTTCAGCCGCACTAAAATTTGACGAATCCTTCACAGCGCCCTCATTTCAAAAATGGCTCAAATTGACTTATCATAGGGGTTGGAGTCACTTTGTACAGTTTGTTCAATAAATAGCTATGGATATTTTGTCACTCGGTTGGGTTTCGGTGCTAGTTCTGTTCTCCTTCTCAATTTCAATGGTCATTTGGGGACGCAACGGTTTCTAGATTCCAGAATAGCTTGCGGGGCCAGCTTTTTAACTGCCCCGCATTTTTTTTCATCCTATTTAACCAAATCAAAATAACAGGAGTAGGAAACATGACAGCAAAAAAAATCTTAATGTTAGTCGGCGACTTTGTAGAAGACTACGAAGTAATGGTACCTTTCCAAGCACTGCAAATGGTAGGTCACACCGTCCACGCCATCTGCCCGGACAAAGCAGCGGGTCAAACAATTCGCACCGCAATTCACGACTTTGAAGGCGATCAAACCTACAGCGAAAAACCCGGTCACAACTTCACTTTAAACGCGACTTTTGACGAAATCAACCCGGCCGACTACGACGCTTTGATTATCCCCGGAGGACGCGCCCCAGAATACATCCGCCTCAACGAACAAGTCCTGCAAATTACCCGCTACTTTGCCAACACCAAAAAGCCGATCGCATCTATTTGTCACGGCTTACAAGTTCTAACTGCAGCAGGCGTACTCGAAGGCAAACGCTGCACCGCATACCCGGCTTGCAGCCCGGACGTACTCCGGGCCGGCGGCAAATATACAGAAGTTCCCGTTACCGAAGCCGTAGTCGATGGCAATTTAGTCACCGCCCCCGCGTGGCCAGCACATCCTAACTGGCTAGCTGAATTCCTGAAAGTTTTGGGAACGAAGATCGAACATTTAGAGAAAGTCGAAGTATGACTATTTTCACAGTCAAAGTTAAACCGAATTCCAAACAGCAAAGCATCGCAGAACAACCCGACGGCAGCCTCACAATACATCTCAAGTCGCCGCCTGTGGATGGTAAAGCCAATCAAGAATTAATCATGCTGTTGGCAAAAAAGTTTAAAGTGCCGAAATCTGCGATCGGCATTAAATCAGGTCTTTCCTCGAAAAATAAACTTGTCGAAGTTGCGATCGAACCTGCAACTTCTATCTCTCCCTAGGGACACGGCAGTGCCTTTCGTCGTGTCAACTTAAGACTAAAACCCTTGAGAAATCTCGCTAATAGTCGAGTCTAGATCCCCCTAAATCCCCCTTAAGAAGGGGAGTAGGGGTTGACTTAAAGAGGCTTCCTGTCCCCCCCTTCGTAGGGGCGGTGCCAAGAGTGCCCGCCCTAGGCGCCGGGGGGATCTGGCCTTAATAGTCAAACAGCAATCTGTAACTTGGTTTGAGCTTAAGTTGACACCAATGGGCACGGTGCCGTCTCCCTACCGGATATCTATAAAGTTAACAGCCAATCTATCTAAAGATGGATTTAGACTCAACTTTAAAATCATATATTAGTAGTTGTAGAGTTAGAATAAAAAATTATGAACATTGAAAATAGAGTCGAAGCCACAGCGAAGAATATTGAAGGCAAAATCCAAGAAGCTGTTAGCGAAGTTACAGGCAATCAAAAAGATAAATTAGAAGGTCAAGCCAAGCAGGATGAAGCATCAGCAATTCACCTGAAAGAAGACCTCAAAGATAAAGCAAAAGAGATTGTAGACCGAGCTTAGTAACAGTATTCCCTACAAGTTTCCTGCCTACTAAATCCCGCAAACGATATGTTTGCGGGATTTTTTTTATAATTAGCCTAAATCATTTGTACCAATATGTAGGGGCGGGTTTTACCAACCATAATTGCCAAAAACTAACCATCTCATAAACCCGCCCCCACCAACCAAAAAATTCAGAATTAATTGAATTTAACGGTTGCGCGACGATGCTTAATCGGGGTTATTCGTTGGGTGGGGGCGGGTTTATCAACATTATTGCTGGCAAAATTCACCGGCTAACAGCCCCTACAGATTCCAGTAATTCATAATGCAAAAGCATTAATTTTGTAGCGGGAATTGTTTCCATTGCATAAGTTCTACCATCTTGATGAGAAAATTCTACCTCAAAAGCACTGCCATCAAATTCCATCACGACTGTTCCTACTTGTCCTTTATATAATTTAATGATTTGTTTTGTTTCAAAATGGGTGGCTTCTAAATCTTCAGTTAAAGCAACAATATCTAGGTCTTTAATTGTTTTCATTGTTTTTACCTCACTTTTTGACGGGATAACAACTTGTTAATCGGGGGAAACTTTCACCTAAGCGGACGATCCAAGCTGCTAGAATCAGAGATTCACCTACTTCGGTTTTCAGCAAGAATTTCATGTTGTAATGTGTTCCGTATTCATTGTTTTTTTGAATAACAACATCTTCGTTGATAGCAGCTTCTTTTAAAGCCTGTTTGAGCATTTCAGCATTTTTTAGGGTAATGCCTAACTTACTGGCCAACAAAACAGCTTTATTTTTTCCTTCTTGATGATTCGGATTTAGAGAATATTCTTCTATTTTATTGCCTAAATCTGCTAGATGACCATTGGGCAGTTTCACTATTAATAACTGTTTTTGAAGGACAAAAGAGAATATTAGTCTGCTACGATAATCGACTTTTACTCAAATGTCAATTATATCGTCTTTGAGTTGGGTGGCTGGTTTATCAACATTATTGATGGGTGGCAAAATGGATCGGTGAATCTGCCCTTCCTTTCAATGCCCAATGCCCTGTTTGGCCAATCCCCGATGCTCAATTCCCAATGCCCACAAAAAAGCCAGGGATGGATATCCCCAGCTCGAAACATAGCACAATTAGTTTTGAGAGTTCCTAGGGCGATGTTTCAGAATCGACTCCACCCACTTTTACCCAAATTAAATCAGGGTAATGTCACTCACCGTCAACCCTGGTCTGCCGTTGATGTTTGCCAGTGTAACGGCTGCCTGGGATCCAGAACCGTCAGGATCGAACAACAAGCGACCGGTGTTATCGTTTGCGCCCAGTCGATTTTCATAAATAAGGACTGCTTGTCCCGGAGCTTGCGCATTCCCCTGACCATTGTACGTCCCGGTGTCAAGCACTAAGAACTGTGTGGAACCCGGTCGGCTTGGCCCATTCACTGTACCTAAGCCGAAGGTCTGGCTATTCAAGATAAACTTGTCTTGCCCGACATCAAAACCCCCGATTTGGTCTACGTTAGTACCATCGGCAGTACCATCGGCGCCCTCGCCGAAGTTCTGGTAGTAGAAGCTGTCATTACCCGATCCGCCAATCAGCGTGTCAGCACCAGGCCCGCCGCCGAGAGAGTCGTTACCGTCGCCGCCGATCAAATAGTCGTTTCCAAAGCCGCCCAGCAGGGTGTCGTTTCCGGCGCCGGAATTTAAGGTATCGTCCCCCAATGTTGCGTTGGATGAGTCGCCGAATAGGACGTCATCCCCGCTACCAGTAGTGATGACATCAGTGCCGTTGCCACCAGTAATGAAGTTGCTGCCTAAGGTATCGGTAATCAAGTTTGGCGTTGTAGGACTGTTAGGACCGCTAAAGGTGACGCTGCTAGCGTAGGAGATGAAGTCGTTACCGGCAGCGTTGCCAATCAGGCTATCGCGATCGCTGCCAAAGATCAGGGTGTCACTTCCCTCGCCACCGTTAAAGAGGTTGGTGACGGTGAAGCTGCTGGCAGTAGTAGGATTGGTGTAGCCAATTAACAGATCGCCGCCCAGCGCGCCTTCGAGAGTAATCAAAGCAGTACCAGTAGCATTACCAAAAATGGCAGCGGTAGCATTGATAGTATCGTTGCCATCTCCACCGACTGCATTAGTAAATGTACCGCTCAGGCTGTCGTTGCCTTCGCCGCCGATCATCGAATCGCTGGAGAAGGCAGCGACGATCGTGTCATTGCCCACTCCGCCGTCGAGCAAGTTGCGACCCGCGAAGCCTCCAAATGAACTCTGGGCACCTCCGCTCAAAGTTACATTCACCGTCGTTCCTGACGTGATGAAGTCGTCGCCGACACCTCCCAACGCGGTATCCTGGGTAGCAAAAACCCTGATCGTGTCGTTGCCGTCGCCGCCGTCGAAGAAGTTTTTGCCGGCGCCAAACTCGGCGATACCGCCGACGAGAGAATCGTTGCCGGCACCGCCGAGCAAGGTGGTTTTCTCAACGCCAATGGTGACGAAGCTGCCTAGAGCAAACTGGTTCGGCTGGCTACTGTTGCGAATGACTAAAGTATCGTTGTCAAGGTCGCCCGACAGATAGCTGTTGCTGGCCACACCGTACAGTGTGTCGTTGTCTTTACCGCCGAACAGAGTATCTTTTTGATTGATACCTACAACGTAGTCGGCGCCAAGGTCCCCCCGCAAGTAGTTGCTACCTGCATTGCCACCGGCGCTGCCGCCGACGGGAAGACCGAGGTTGTTGCCGCCGCCGGAGATGAAGAAGCCGAGGGAGTCATTGTCCTTGCCGCCGTAGAGGGAGTCTCTTCCGAGGGCGCCTCCGAGCATCGTATCAGTACCCTCATTACCAAACATGAGGTTGCCATCGACTGTACCTTGGAGCAAGTCTTCTCCCAAACCGCCGTACAGGGTCGTATTCCGGCTTTGAGCGACTACGGTGTCACTGCCTGCGTCGCCAAACAGCAAAGCCCGCTCGCGCTGGGCTACTAATGAATCTTCGTCGCCGTCGCCGTACAGTGTATCGTTCGGGCCGACGGAAGTCAGAGTATCGTTATCGGCTTGGCCAAATATTAAACTGCCGCCGAGGGTAGAAGTTGTAATTAAATCCGCCCCCGCTCCAGCGAAGATTGTATCCGGGCCCAGTCCCGGAGTGTTTAAATTAGTTTGATCGGAATTGTCAGTTAACGTTGTCATAAAGCTTCACTCCTCTACTTGTTGGTCATCGCTGGTGCGACTACAGACACTGCCTAGAACACCGAATGTTTGGATTCCGCTGTAGTTTAACCTGTTTGCCAGCCGCAAGTCTAGCCTACTGGCGTTAACCCTGTCTAGACTTTCTCCCTCGCGGATTTTTTGCTTGTAAGCTTTTATATTCAATGTCTTCACCCTTTAATAATCCTGGTGCACTGTCTCAGGTGCTCACGCTCTACAAGACGCGGCTCATATTCTTAATGTTCCATTCTGGGTTGGCGGTCGGGGATCGCGTCCGGGGGAGGACATTAAAGATTAAAAAAGGCTGATCTGGGTGATCGGGAAGACAAGGGAAATTGGGAGATTTGTTACTTGGTAACAAGGCTTTGTGGCAATTTCCGGTTTTCCAGGCAGGGCCATCATAAAAAATACTCGGTAAGTGGGAAACTCAGTGGCTTCAGCCCTGAGAGGAAAACGACACGGCGATTTCAATCGCCTTGAATCCCCTTGCGGGGTTAGAGGGGTATGGTTGCCCCTCTATGGAGATATGGTTGTCTCCGAGTCCCTTTCGGGTAATGTTAGCTTCGCCAAGGTTATAAGAGCTTTTTAGACCTGCAACACTGTCTCAGTGACTTTAAGACTGTTTAATTGCAGATGACAGAGCGGAAAACTAGCTTCGCATTCGCCGGTGTCGTGACTCAAATAACGTAGTCAGTTAAGACTTAGGCTGGTCAGAATAGCTTGTAATTTCTTACAAGCTCAGTGGCTTTAGCCCTGAGTTCCTGACTTAATAATTCTGACCCGGATTGAACCGAGTACCGCTCCGGGCTTTAAAAGTCTACGCCCCGCTTTAGTTCTACGCCCCGATCGCCGTAGTGTTTGTGACAGTATACCTCGGAGTGTACGCTTGCCAAGTCAAAGTAAGCGTGGGGTTTGTGGCAGCGCCCGGTGATAATAATTTCTGTATCCCGCGGCTTGCGTAGCAGGGCTTCGACGATCGGCTCTACCGGCAGCAGTTCTAAGTCTACTGTGGGATTGAGTTCGTCGAGAATAATCGTTTTGTACCAGCCGCTGGCGATCGCACATTTGGCGATTTCCCAGCCGCGTTCTGCTTCTATGCAGTCTAGCTCTTGCTGTTGCCCCCGCCAAACTATAGCATCTCGGCCGCACCGCTGGTGATCTACTAGCTGCGGGTAGCTTTGGCGCAAAGCTGCGATCGCCGCATCTTCTGTATAACCAGTGCCACCTTTGAGCCATTGCACGATTAACACCCGGTGAGATTGGTCTTGACTGATACCCCTACCTATTGCCTGCAAAGCTTTGCCCAAAGCGCTCGTAGACTTGCCTTTGCCCGCTCCGGTGTATATTTCGATACCGGAAATATGATGCTCTGCCACTGCGGGGTTATAGTGGGGCTTCATTTCTGAGTGTAAGTCGGCAATCTCCAGCAAAGCTTCGGGGGCCGCTCGGCCTGTGGCGATGACTTCTAAATATTCTGGTTTGTTTTTGAGGGTTTGGACTACTTCGTCAACTGGCAGCAAACCCAAGTCCAATACCGGGTTTAGTTCGTCTAGTACCACGACGGAATAGAGCGAGCTTGCGATCGCTCCTTTGGCGATATCCCAGCCTCGCTGAGCTTCGGCGCGATCGAAGCGGGTGATTGCTTCGGCCCCAAAATATTCGGCACGGCCGGTACGCACTTGGTCGATTAAGTGCGGAAATGCCCGTTGCAAGGCTTCTATTGCCCCGTCTTCGTCGTAGGAGCGGCCGGGGCCTTTGAGAAAGCGCAGCAACAAGACTCGCGTGGGCGAGTCAGAATTGATACCCAGCCCGATCGAGCGCAACACTACTCCCAAAGCTGCCTGAGACTTGCCTTTACCAGCGCCGTCGTAGACGTGAATCTGACCTGCGGCGCGTTCCGACCGGGATGAGGCTGTCCGAATACCAATGCCATTCCTTACCATAATCAGCAGTTGTTTGAGTCTGTATCGGGGTGGGTATTCGATCGCGCGCCTTGAATGTCTAATTTTTCCATTCTGTTGGCGGATCTCAACAGATTATACGATAAGTCCTAACCCCCAATTTTTTAAGTCGCGATCTAACGCAATCAGGTGCTCAAACCTCCGGTTAAGATTATTCCGTTTGTGCTGTACAATTAAAATTTAACACGGACTGATATACCTAAAGGCTTATGATTGCGAGTGTTTTCCCATTTCGGACTGTTTTGGTGCAAATTTTAATTATGTTTTTGGCGATCGCGATCGAATCGTGGTTTTTGCAAAAACTACTTAAACTCGGCCCCAAAACCAGCATTGAATATACAGCCATCCTCAATCTCTCTTGCACTTGCGTAGGCTGGTTAGTTTTCTTCGGCATTGAAAGCGTTCTTAGCAAAGAATTGCGGGAACAGCTTATCGGTTATATCTTATTAGGACGTGGGGATAATGTTTACGCTCCCATAACTATGATAGCACTCTCAGTATTAGCCGTCACCTTTCTAGCTAAATGGCAGGGATTAGAATTCATAGAAAACATGGTTTCAGGCAATAAAAAAGCTTCCAAACCTCAGTTTTTAGGACCACCAACCCTCACCCGCCGTCCTCCCAAAAAAACTTTTCAAGTAACTACCCAGTTTGGGGGAATTTTAATCGCCCACACTGTTAGCAATATCGTTATTTTAACCGTGTTGTTTTTGCAAAGCGTCTATTGAAATTTATGATGAAGCAATTTTTAGATGTCACTCAGCAACTCACTAAGCTGACGAACAACCTTTGGGAAACCAATAAAAAAATCCAAAAGGCGATGATTCCGCCTAAAGTTGTCCACTGGAAGACTCCTTTACTACTCAGCATCTTTTTAGCTTTGCTGACAGTGGCGGCAGTCACTGACTGGCGGACGAGAACTCTGCTTTTTGATATGAGCTGGTTATTTTTTACACTTTCAATGGGTTTGCTGACGAGTCAGCAACCTTTTGTGATTAAAGGAGTAAGTCTGAGTCCGTGGGTGACAAGCATCTTAATTGGCTTGTGGTTGCTGGTAAGATTGCCGTCGGATAGGAAGGAAATAGCATGGATATCCGGCCCTATTATAGCAGTAGTAGTTCTTGCTACAATAGAGATTTGGAATAGCGAGTCAAAACGGGAAGGTATCAGGTCGTTGGTGCGTCCTCAGTTTTTGATGATTACTCTAGTTCACGTGCTGTTTTCCTGTTGGTTTGCTTTTCACTTTTTAATTCAAGGTTGGATACAACAGTATCCGAGCGTTTTATCTCAGGATTTAAGGCAAAGCGATTATGTGGTGACATTTCAACGGCCAACTATTAATCGCTCCCGAGGAGTTGTCATCCTCAATGCAATGGAGGGATACCTGCGAAATGAAGCCCGCACAAAACCGTGGGCGCAAGTAGAGCAAATGTTAATAGATATTGACAACGAGCGATTTTTTCTGCGGAATCAAGCCTTAAAAACAACTGGGATAGTCCCAGAAGATGCTAGCTGGGATGTCAAAACTTCGATCGTCCAAGGAGAGTCCCGCTATCAGTTAGATATGCAGGCCACTTGGCTGGGGCTGGTTTTTAGACCGGAAATATATTCGTTTACCAAATCTTGCGAGGTGTTCCAGATAGCCAATAGGGCGACTGTAACCTGCGATGCCATTAAACGCTCTCAACCCGGACAGAAAAAAGATGGAACTGCGGGAGACAGTCAAGTGTGATTCTGTCTCTGTTAACTAATTGCGATCGGTATAGCGGGAGAGTGGGAAAGTCTGAGAGTCTAAGATGGAAAAAATCCTCTTTCTTCCCTCTTCCTTCTTCCCCCTTCCTTCTTCCTAATAACTTCTTCCCTCTTCCTTCTTCCTTCTTCCTTGCACTAAAGTATGGCGAAAGTTTCCAGCGGGTTAATAACTAGGTCAGTAACTCAGGGCTAAAGCCACTGAGCTTGCAAGAGAAATCGAGCAAGCTATGCTGACCAGCCTAAGATTCTTGAAATCTACGTTATTCAAGTCACGACACCAGGCGAATGCGAAGCTAGTTCCCTGCTCTGTCATCTGCAATTAAACAGTCTTAAAGTCACGCTCGGCAGTGTTGCAGGTTTAAAAAGCTTTTATAACATTGGCGAAGCTAACATTACACGCAAGTGGAGGGACGCAACAATGTCCAACTTTATTTTCGTACTCGATACAAACAAAAGACCACTAACACCTTGTAAGCCGTCAATGGCTCACAAGTTGTTAACTGCCCGTAAAGCGGCTGTTTTTAGAAGGTTCCCCTTCACAATTATTCTCAAAAAGGTGGTAACAGCAACTATTGAATCAATTAGTCTCAAGTTAGATCCAGGTTCTAAAACTACTGGCATCGCTTTACTAGAAGGTGAGAAAGTAATTTTTGGCGCTGAACTAACTCATCGAGGTCAAGCCATCAAAGCAAGTCTTGATTCCCGTCGCGCACTGCGTCGAGGAAGACGAAACCGTCATACTCGCTACCGCCAAGCAAGGTTTTTAAACCGTACCCGCCAAAAAGGTTGGTTAGCACCATCCTTGCAGCACCGGGTAGAAACCACCCTAACTTGGGTTAACAAATTACGCAGACTTGCACCAATCAGTTTGATCGTTCAAGAGCTTGTCAGATTTGACCTACAACAACTAGAAAATCCTGATATCTCCGGCGTTGAGTACCAACAAGGCGAACTACAAGGTTACGAAGTTCGTGAATATCTACTCAACAAATGGAACAGAAAATGTGCTTACTGCGACACTGAAAATGTACCTTTGCAAGTTGAACACATTCATCCAAAAGCTAAAGGTGGAAGCAATCGAATTTCTAATCTCTGCCTTGCTTGCGAGAAGTGCAACCAGAAGAAAGGCACTCAAGATGTTGAGCAATTTTTAGTCAAGAAACCTGACATCTTGAAGCACATTCTTGCACAAGCAAAACGTCCGCTTAAGGATGCTGCTGCTGTGAATTCGACTCGATGGGCGTTGTTCTCTCGACTGAAAGAAACGGGGTTGCCCGTTTTGACTGGTTCAGGTGGACTGACAAAGTTTAATCGTACTCGACTGCAACTACCTAAAACTCATTGGCTTGATGCTGCTTGTGTCGGTCAAATTGAATCATTGTCTGTAGTAACGAGTAAACCATTGCTAATCAAGACAACTGGACACGGGACTCGTCAAATGTGCCGCACAGACAACTTTGGCTTCCCATCTCGGTACGTTCCGAGAAACAAGTTTGTCAAAGGTTTTCAAACCGGCGACATTGTAAAAGCAGTCGTTACCAGTGGCAAAAAAATAGGTGAATATGTTGGTCGGGTTGCGGTTAGATCGACGGGTTCGTTCAATATCTCGGCATCAGAATTGGTGCAAGGGATTAGCCATAAATACTGCAAAATTGTTCACCACAAAGATGGCTACAGTTACTCATTTTGAATTTGAAGATTCAAGGCGATTGAAATCGCCGGGTCGTTTCCCTCTCAGGACTGAAGTCGCTGAGTTTCCCAGTTAGCGAATTTTTTTATGAATTTGAGAAGAATTTTGACAGTCGCGACCAATGTATTTTGGGAAGTAATTCGCGATCGCATCCTTTACTTAATTATTATTTTTGCTTTGTTGATGGGCGCCTCGGTACGGTTGATACCCGAATTAGCGGCGACAACCGAGAAGAAAATTATCTTAGATGTCGGTTTGGCTGCTATGAGCCTCCTCGGTCTAATTGCCACAGTCTTTGTGGCTACCGGACTGGTCAACAAAGAAATTGAAAAGCGGACTGTTTATCTGTTAGTTGCCAAGCCGATAAGTCGGGCTGAGTTAATTGTGGGCAAGCACTTAGGGCTGTCGGCGGTGCTGGCGGTTCTTGTAGCGGCAATGACTGTTATCTATCTGGCTATTCTGAGTTTGAGCCGCATTCCTTTCCCTTTGGAAAGCATTTTAATCGCTTCGCTGTTTATCTGGTTGGAGCTTTGTCTCATGGCCAGTGTCGGGATTTTATTTGGGGTTTTTAGCAGTTCGCTGCTGGCAACTTTACTGACATTTGGCGTTTATTTAATGGGACATTCGACGCGGGATTTAGTAGCTTTGGGCAAGTTAACTAAAAATCCTGGCATTGAACAATTGATGATGGGACTTTATCTGGTTTTGCCGGATTTAGCCAGATTCAATTTGAGAAATGATGCTGTTTACGGACAAGTTCCTTACTTGGCAGGTTTGATTACAGATGCTGGCTACGGTTTGCTGTATATGGTGCTGCTGTTGTCAATTGCGATCGCCATATTTTCCCGTAGGGAATTTTAAAGCGCGCATTCCGTACCTTCAGGGTAATTGTTTGTAGTGAGGGCTTTAGCCCTAACTACAAACCAATTTTATTATCGACTTAGCGCGCTAAGATATAGACAAGGTTATCGATCGCCCATCTAGACTAAAACTCAAACTTTTATTGGTAAAATGAGGTGACTTATGACTACTGTAATTCACCAAAAAACTGGGTCTGAAGCCCCGTCGTTCTACGACGGCTTTTTATTGATTTTCCAGTTTCCTAATCAACCCT